>PLLX01000247.1 GCA_003141415.1 Bacteroidales bacterium | reverse complement strand
CAAAATTATCATTTCCAGGTACTTAAAGCTATTCTTAAAAGGTTGGGTTATAGCTGGGCCGATGGACTGATCCATTTTTCTTATGGCATGGTTGAACTTCCTGAAGGCAGGATGAAATCACGCGAAGGAACAATAGTGGATGCAGATGACCTAATCAAAGAGATGCAGCTGACTGCTATGGAAGTCTCTTTGGAACTTGGGAAACTTTCTGATTTTTCAGACGAAGAGAAGGAAGATATATTCAGAAAAATCGGAATGGGTGCTCTGAAATATTATATTCTTAAAGTGGATCCAAGAAAAAACATGACATTTAACCCAGCTGAGTCAATAGATTTCAATGGGAACACCGGACCATTTATTCAATATACATACACAAGAATAAAATCAGTATTCCGAAAAGCAGAACAGATGGGGATCAATACTGACCATATTCAATTTTCCGGAGCAAAAACAGGTCCGAAAGAAATTGAACTAATAAAATTGTTGAGTAAATTCTCTGAAACAGTTTCAGCAGCAGCAACAAGTTATAGTCCTGCTTTAATCGCAAATTATTGCTATGAGCTTTCAAGGGAATATAACCAGTTTTATCACGATTTTTCTATTCTTGGAGAAGTGGATGAAGATATAAGAAATTTCAGGCTGATCTTATCTGAGGTCATAAGTGAAATAATCTCTGCCGGGATGTGGCTTCTGGGTATTGAAATGCCGGAAAGGATGTAAGAGAGATTTATCCCAGGGGCCTTGGGACAATAGAAAGAATTTTAAGTTATTTTATTTATCTATAAAATTTATGTTTGAAAATTTAAGTGAACGGCTGGAGAAATCTTTTAAACTTTTAAAAGGACAGGGCAGAATATCTGAAATAAATATAGCTGAAACACTTAAGGAAGTTCGCAGGGCTTTGCTTGATGCGGATGTTAATTTTAAAATCGCAAAACAATTTACCGATACTGTTAAACAGAAAGCAATAGGGCAGGAGGTTCTCAATTCGGTTAACCCGTCACAGATGATGGTTAAAATAGTTCATGATGAACTTGTTGACCTGATGGGCGGCGATAAAACCGATCTTAATATTAAAATAAATCCCTCAATAATACTTATTGCCGGACTTCAGGGTTCAGGAAAAACAACTTTCAGCGGTAAACTTGCCAAATGGGTAAAAACCAAAAGAGGCAAGAATCCTTTGCTTGTTGCCTGTGACGTGTACAGGCCCGCTGCAATAGAACAATTAAAGATAATCGGTGCACAGATCGAAGTACCGGTTTATACTGAAGATGGAAATATGAGCCCGATCGCAATAGCCCGTAATGCTGTAAAAGAAGCAAAAAAGACAGGCTACGATCTGGTAATTATTGATACAGCAGGCCGCCTGGCCATTGATGAAGAGATGATGAAGGAGATATCATCAGTAAAGGATGCAGTAAATCCACATGAAATACTTTTTGTTGTTGATTCCATGACCGGTCAGGATGCCGTAAATACTGCACGGGAATTTAATGATAGACTTGATTTTGATGGAGTTGTATTAACAAAACTCGATGGAGATACAAGGGGAGGAGCAGCACTTTCTATTAAAACAGTAGTCAACAAACCTATTAAATTTGTTAGTTCGGGTGAAAAGATGGAGGCTATCGATATATTCTACCCTGACAGGATGGCCGACAGAATTCTGGGGATGGGTGATATAGTTTCTCTTGTTGAAAAAGCGCAGGAACAATATGATTCTGAAGAGGCAAGAAAGCTACAGAAGAGGATCTCAAAAGACCAGTTCGATTTTAATGATTTTATTACACAGATCCAGCAGATAAAGAAAATGGGTAATGTTAAAGATCTGATGGCAATGATCCCCGGGGTTGGAAAAGCAGTAAAAGATCTGGACATAGACGATAATGCATTCAAGGGTATTGAAGCAATTATAAGAAGTATGACACCTGAAGAACGAATAAATCCTGTAGTTCTTAATGGCAGCAGGAGGAAAAGAATTGCTACAGGAAGTGGAACAACGGTGCAGGAGGTGAATAAGCTTCTGAAACAATTCGATGAAACCAAACGGATGATGAAGATGATGACTAAGGGTGGAAATGTCGCAAGACTCATGGGTAAAAAATAACATGTGACATGTATAAGATTATTGATGGCAAGAAGGTAGCCTCTGAAATCAAAAAGGAAATTGCCGGAGAAGTAGTAAAGCTAAAAACCGCCGGGAAAAAGGTTCCGCATCTCGCGGCTATACTTGTCGGTAACAATGGCTCAAGCGAAACTTATGTTGCTAACAAAGTAAAAGATTGTGAGGAAGTTGGCTTCGAATCAACTCTTATCAGATTCAGGAGCGAAATTACCGAGGCCGCCTTACTCGAAAAAATTGAAGAACTCAATAATAATCCTGCTATAGATGGTTTCATAGTCCAGTTACCATTACCTGCACATATATCAGAAAATAAGGTAATTGAAGCAATTGATCCCCGAAAAGATGCAGACGGTTTTCACCCGGTTAATATCGGGAAGATGGTTATTGGACTACCAGGATATCTGCCTGCCACTCCATATGGGATCATTGAACTGATAAAAAGGTATGGGATTGAAACATCAGGCAAAAACTGTGTCGTAATTGGCCGCAGTAATATAGTTGGCCGGCCTCTTAGTATTCTTCTTTCTCAGAAAGGAATGGACGCAACTGTTACTGTGGTGCATAGCCGTACCAAAAACATAAAGGATATTGTAAGGCAGGCTGATATTATTATTGCAGCAATTGGTTCTCCCGCTTTCGTTACAAATGATATGGTCAAAAATGGAGCTGTTGTGATAGATGTCGGAACGACCCGTGTCATCAGCCATGAGACCAAATCAGGATTTAAACTTGTTGGAGATGTCGATTTTGAAAGTGTAGCCCCTAAATGTTCTTATATAACTCCTGTACCGGGTGGTGTTGGGCCAATGACGAGAGTCTCACTTTTGCGTAACACTCTTATCGCTGCTAGAAAAGACTGAATTTATTATCCCCGGATTCCCTCATTATTTTGAAGGAAAATCCACACCGGTGAAATAGAGATCGAATCCTCCTTTACCACCTGGTCGGTTGGAAGAAAACATCAGATATTTGTTAGTGAAATCAGGATCATAACCGATAACCGGTCTGTATTCATCATAGGAAGTATTTATACGTGGACCCATGTTAACAGGAGAACTCCATTTCCCATCTTTTAAAATCGAATAATAGAGGTCATAACCGCCAAGTCCGCCCGGACGGTTAGAAGTAAAAACCATTATTTTTTTGTATATGAACGGACATTTATCATCATATGAACTATTAATACTATCTGTCTTTGCAGGTTGTGCATAATCAAGATTAAACCATGATGTCAGATCTTTATCTGCCGGTTTATTGAGGGAAAAAATGTCAAAGTTTCCATCCTTATTCGATGAAAAATAAGCTGTATCCTGATCAAAATTAAAACAGATATAGGCATCATCCGATCCTGTATTCATAAGCTTAATGGGAAAAGGTCCGGATACATCAGGGATATTTGAGCCGGAGACCGGCGTGTTTTTAAGATAATTAAGATCAAGGTTTCCAGCTGCATTTACCGAAGAAAGCAAAAGATATTCAAACCCATCTACTGTGCTGAAAAGTCTGTAGGGTCCGAAATCATTTCCGGGTGTTACAGCTTTCCCGATAAGTTTGTCAAGGAAAGGATCAGTTGTCATTTTTGATCCAAATCCAAATACTCCAGTAGTCTGATCAAATGAATATGAAATACTCGCCTGTTCAAGATCAAATTGTCCTCCTGAACTTTTCCTGTTACTTGAAAATATTATGGGCAGAGTTTCTCCAATCTGGTATAATGCAATGTTGTAATCATCATAGTTGGAATTAATATCAGCTATATTAATAACTGTATCGGGGAATGTACCTTTAGGATATTTTATTGGATTTTCAGTTTTTTTGCATTCAGTAAAAGAAATAGAAATAAACAGGATGCTAAACAGCATTGGAATTAAATTGATAAATCCTGATTTTTTCATGTAGAAGTATTTTAAGGAATGTATCAATACAAATATATTAATATAAAATGAAAAACCGGGAGGTCGCCCGGTTCTTCGAAGATAGAATTTAGGTTAATTCTAAGGTAAATAGGGTATGATTTTCTAAAATAAATCTGTTTTACAAATAATAGATGAATATTTTGTACTTCAGGTTGCGTCTGCTTAATAAAAAATATTATAATAAAATCATTTTATTTATACTTACCTGTTTGTCAAATGGTTAAAAAAATGTTAAAATGTTAATAATTGAGTATCCTGGTAAACAGCCTTATTAAAAATAGTATTAATTTTACAGTCATATTTTTGTGAGCCATGGAAGATGATAAGTATGGGTTTTCCTATGAGGAAGAAGTGAAGCATGCTGTGCAGAAGTTTGAAAAAATGAAGAAAAATAATGAAAATTATTTTTTTGATGTTATTGAATTTGAGACTATTATAGATTACTATATTGAGAGTAATAACTCTATAAAGGCCTTTGAAGCGGCAACCTTAGCAAGTGAACAACATCCAAATTCAGTTTCGATCCAGTTAAGAAAAGCAAGGGTACTGCTCGATAAAGGTAGAGCTGTTGAGGCTTTAAGGTTACTTAAGAAACTGGAAAGCATTGAACCCGGAAATCATGAAATATACATAGCCAAAGGTACAGCTTTCGGCATGCTCGGGGATATTCAGGGCGCAAAAAAAATGTTTGATTATTCCCTGACTCTTGATACTGAAGATGTTGAAAATATCCTGTTTGCCATAACTTCAGTCCTGCAAAATCTTAATTATTATGAGCATCTGATCCCTTACATGGAGAAGCTCATTGACATGGAACCTGAATTCAAGGCGCATCTTTATGATATGGCTTACGCATATGAGAAGATTGAGGATTATGAGAACAGTATCAAATATTACCTGAGATACCTTGACGAGGAACCCTTTTCTGACAGCGCCTGGTATAATCTTGGAATTATATATAATAAGCTTGAATCGTATGATAAAGCGATGGAAGCTTATGATTATGCACTTGCTATCAATTCTCAGAATACATTCGCCATCTTCAATAAAGGAAATATTCTCAGCAACCTTGAAAGGTATGCTGACGCAATTCCTGTATACCATGAATACCTGGAAAATGAGCCTGATAGCTTTGAAGCTATGACTTATCTGGCAGAATGTTACGAAAAGATAGGTGAAGTTATCATGGCACGTAAATATTATCAGGAAGCTATAGAACTTTCACCTGAGTTTGCTGATCCATGGTTCGGACTGGGTGTCATTGCATTAAATACCGGAAATACTGACGACAGCCTTATCTTTTTCAGAAAAGCTGTTCATCTCGATGATGAAAATCCTGAAATTTGGTACTTACTTGGTAAAGCACATTATTCCAAAGGAGAGAAAAAAGCAGCATTAAGATGTTTCCGGGAAGCACTTAAACTCGATTCCTATTATGATGAAGTTTGGGCAGACCTGGGTACAATAATTCTGAAAGATGGACTTGCTGAAAAAGCACTTCCATATCTGGAACATGCTTACAAGGTAACCGGTGATGTACCCGGCATCAACTTTTTGCTTGCCTCATTTTATCTTCATGCCGGAAGTGCTGACAAAGCTTTCCGACACCTTTCACTTGCATTAAATCTTGATAAAGAACTCTTTTCAGAGTTTGAGGATATCTTTCCACCGGAACTCTTTACAAGGAAGATTAAAAAGCTTCTCGAGAGTAACAATCTCATTTGACCTTTTATTTTAAATAATTTACATATGATTCAGTTGCTTCCGTTTATTCCTGAAAGGCCATTAAAGCCAAGAAATTCAGGTATCACAATGGTAATGGATAAGGGACTCAGTATTAGGGAAGCAGAAGATTTTATGTCTGTTGGAAGTGATTATACAGATTATGTTAAGCTTGGCTTTGGCACATCGCTTATAACACCCGGATTTGAAAAGAAAATAGCAATTTATAAAAAGGCTGGCGCTATACCATACTTTGGCGGTACGCTTTTTGAAGCATTCATTGCCAGAAATATGTTCAAAGAATTCGTTGATTTTCTTGATAAAAACGAAATAGACCTGGTTGAAGTATCTGACGGGTCTTACGACATCGAACATAAAAGAAAACTTGAGTATATAAACAAACTTACCCAAAGAGGAACCGTCATTTCTGAAGTTGGTTCAAAGAAGAAGAATGTTATCTATACTCCGGATGAATGGGTTGCAATGATGAAAGCTGAATTATGCGCCGGATCTGTTAAGGTTATTGCTGAAGCACGTGAATCTGGCACTATTGGAATCTATAATGATGATGGTTCAGTTAATAATGAGATAATCTGCGGTATTGCTGAACATGTTAAACTTGAAAATGTCATATGGGAAGCTCCCCTGAAATCGCAACAGGCATGGTTTATTAAAAATTTTGGAGCAAATGTAAACCTTGGAAATATTGCACCACACGAAATAATCCCCTTGGAATCACTCCGGCTCGGACTTCGCGGAGATACCTTATTCCAGTTTCTTCCGGAGGAATTGAAACAATAGTTAAACATATTGCAGTTCATTAAAAAAATCATATAACTTCCTGCAAATGAGAAAATTTGGTCTCATTGGATACCCTCTTGGTCATTCTTTCTCAAAAAAATACTTTACTGAAAAATTCAATACTGAACATATCAGTGATTGCTCTTACGAGAATTACCCGTTAAAAAGCCTTGATGAATTCCGGGAATTAGTTGCATCGGATGACGAATTGTGCGGACTAAATATCACCATTCCATACAAGTCAGAAATAATCAGGTTTCTGGACGTTATCGAACCTGAGGCTGACCAAATAGGCGCAGTTAATGTCATGAAGATCCGAAGACCGGACGGGAAGATAAAGTTGTTCGGATATAACAGCGACATAACCGGCATAAGAGATACTCTGGTTCCATTTATGAGTGAAAATGTCAGGAATGCCCTGGTTTTAGGAACAGGGGGAAGTTCCAGGGCTGTTTGTCATGTTCTCAAGGAATTTGGACTAAAAGTGGACCTGGTTTCGAGAGACCGAAAGCCGGGCGTTTTAGTTTATTCTGATATCGATTCAGGAATTATTGACCGTACCCAATTGATAATAAATACTACTCCTCTGGGAATGTTCCCGAATACTGAAAGTAAACCGGATTTAAATTACAGAAGGCTTAACAGTAAGCACATTTTGTTCGATCTTATTTATAATCCGGAATTTACATCCTTTCTAAGAAGGGGTTCTGAGCAGGGATGCTCGATTATCAGTGGAATTAAAATGCTTCATTCTCAGGCTGAAAAAGCCTGGGAAATCTGGAATAATGACAATTTGTGAATACTAGTCAAAAGTATGTAGACTAAAGGTAACTTTCCAGTGCTTCTTTTAGCTGATTAATATTGATTGGTTTCGACAAATAACCGTCACAGCCGGCGTTGTAAGCTTCCAGTTTATCTGAGATCATTGCATAAGCTGTTTGTGCAATGATTGGCAGATCAGGTCTTTTAACCTTAATCAGTTTGGTTGCCTCATACCCGTTTAACAGAGGCATTTTAATATCCATTAATACGAGGTTTATCGTTGGATCAGTTTCACAGAGGTCAACAGCCTCGCGACCATTTTTTGCCCATAAAACCTTGAAATTCATTCTGGTAAGCAGAATTTTAAGAAAATCGAAGTTCGATTGTTCATCCTCAGCAATTAAAATAGTTTTGCCTGCATGCTCTTTTCCCATTTTCAGTACTTTATCCTCTGTTTTATTATCCAAATCGTTTTTATCGGGAAGAACAGTTAAATGAATTTGAGAAGGAACAAAAAGAAACACCAAACCAGGTTAATAGAATTGAGGTCTTTAAATATTCAATCTGATGTAGATTTCTTTGCAGATTTTCTCCTCATCCAGTAACGGGGATCGCATTCAATACATTCCTGCTTCCAGTAGCCGGGAGTTACAAACGTTCCTTCCCTTGTTTTCAATTGCCGTTCATATATTGCGAAAACAGGATTAAAGATAAGATCAGTTACCCCAATTGTATATTTTAATTCTTCAACCGGAACTTCAGATACTTCCTGCATCTCTTTTACTTCAAGGTTGTTGAAACTCAAAAGATCACTCAGGAAAGCACTACGCTCTAACGTGGCTCCAGTCTCTATAATAGTACATCGAATGCCGTCTATCTCTCCTATAATATGTTTTGCATTATTTATAGCCATAGGTTGTATTTATTTCGTTCTTTTCTCTTTATTTTTTACCCCCCAACCCCCCCGGGTGGGGGCTATTGCCCGCTCATTTTTCTCTGTGTAATTCTGTACTTCCCTGCCTACCTGCAGACAGGTCTGTATCTCTGTGAAAGTTTTTTGATTTTTAAGAATAACGGATATGCCATGGCATGTCCCTACTTTTGTCTTTTTACTTTTATCTTTTGTCTTTTATTTAGACTCCGAAACTTAAATTTCTGATCACCTCAAAAATAATACTCGCAAACCCTGTAACAACTATACCAGCAACACATATCCCCAGTGCAAACCGCGTAGAAAAGTCACTTTTGAACATGGAAATGGGTTTTTCACTTTTGTTAATGAACATTGCCTTAACTACAAGGAGGTAATAAAATAAGGAAATGATTGTATTCAGAACAGCAATAAGTACCAGAAAAAAGAATCCTTTCTGTGCTGCGGCTGTAAATAAGAAAAATTTTCCGAAAAATCCAGCAACGGGTGGAATTCCGGCAAGGGAGAACAATGCGAGAGTCATTATCAGGCTCAGGTTTGGATTTGTCTGATAAAGGCCATTATAGTCATCGATGTTTTCCTTCCCGGTTGCATTGGAAATGGCTATCACTACACCGAAAGCACCCAGATTTGAAAAAATGTATACCAGGATATAATAAATTACTGAAGCCATACCAAGCTGATTTCCTCCAATCAAACCTAAGAGAATATATCCTGCCTGTGATATCGATGAAAATGCAAGAAACCGCTTCAGATTCTGTTGACGGATAGCAAAAAGATTACCAATAGTCATAGTGAGTATCGAGGTAACAAAAATCGTTTTCTGCCAGGTAGCCATTATTACAGGAAAAACTGTGAAAAGGATGATCATCAGAATAAAAACAGCTGCCCCTTTTGAAATAACAGAAAGATACGATGTTATGTTTACCGGAGAGCCTTCATAAACGTCGGCTGTCCAGAGATGAAAAGGAACTATTGATATTTTAAAGGCCATTCCTGAAAAAAAGAAGATGAATCCTAATATCTGAAGACTATGGTTCCCGAAGTGCGTAGCAACTTCACTAAAATAAAGGGTACCTGTTGTTCCATAAATCATAGATAAACCGTATAGCAGAACACCGGACGATAATGCAGATGATAAGATAAGTTTAATACCTGCTTCAGCAGATTTGTTTTTATAGCGGTCGAAAGCTGAAAGGGCCGCTATCGGAATTGTAGCCAGTTCTATTCCGATATAGAATATTAAAAAATGACCCGCCGAAATCATGAAATTCATTCCAACCAGAGTCGAAATGAGCAATAGAAAATACTCGCTTATTTTTTCAGAATTCTCTTCTTTTTTAAGCCATGTAAAAGACTGAATAAATACCAGTAACACACCTATATTCAGAATATTCTTCATAATAAGCCTGGTTCCTGATGAAATATACATACCTCCGAAAAGTGATCCGGCAGGAGAAGGCAGGAAGCCAATGATTGTTATTATGCCCAGAAGAACTATTGAAAAAAGACTTATACTACTCTTTTTATCAGGATTCCAGAATATCTCAGCAATCAATACCAGAAGAGCTGCAGCAATCAGCAGCAGTTCATGACGCATTATTAAAAAAGTACCTAGGCTCATATCTTAATATTATCCAAAACATTAATACATAGACAGATCAAAATGGGTTAAGCGCAATTATCTTTTCAATAATCGGATGAAGACTTGTTCCA
Organism: Bacteroidales bacterium; assembly: GCA_003141415.1. Lineage (GTDB taxonomy): Bacteria > Bacteroidota > Bacteroidia > Bacteroidales > VadinHA17 > LD21. Next base: position 4,754 of record PLLX01000247.1, on the reverse strand, counting down.
ATCATTGTTGAAAGCCAGAAAGGTGCCAGACCAATTGCAGCAACAGACCCGATCAAAGTTACCACCGATATCTTTTCAAACCATTTTGCATCGGGAAGGTGTTCAAAATGCTCATTTGTCGTGGGTCCGAGTAATAAAATTGCGATTACACGCAGGATATATACTGCCGTTATAACTATGGAGGAGACTGCAAGAATAGTCACAATCCGATAAAAAAGTTCAGGATGCTGAAATGCTCCTACGAAAATTGTCATTTCAGCAACAAAACCACTTAGTCCGGGAAGTCCCAGGGAGGCCAGACCAGCAATTACATAACAAACAGAAAGGAATGGAACAATCTTCATCAATCCTCCCATCTCATATATCATTCTGGTATGTGTGCGACCATAAATCATCCCGATAAGAGCAAAGAACAATGCTGTCATCAATCCGTGCGAGATCATCTGGATTATTGCACCGTTCATTGCTGTCTGATTCATCATAAGCACCGCAAAAAGCACAAGTCCGCAATGACTTATCGAGGAGTAGGCATTAATATATTTAAGATCCTTCTGGGCAATTGCTCCGAAAGCTCCATAAACGATACTGATTGAAGTAAGTATGATAAATATCCATGATAATTCATGTGCAGCTTCGGGCATAAGAAAGATGGCTACCCTGAAAGCACCGTAACCTCCCAGTTTCATAAGAACGCCTGCATGTAACATCGAAACGGCAGTAGGAGCGGAGGCATGTCCGTCAGGTGACCAGGTATGAAAAGGGAATAATGCGCCAAGTACTCCAAATCCTACAAACGTCAGAGGAAAGAATATTCTCTGGTCAGGCAATGGGATGACGACTTTTGATATCTCAAGAATGTTGAATGTGAGCCGGTTCCCGTCTGGGGAAGAATTAAAATAAATTCCAAGCAAACCTACAAGAAGAAGAGCTGAACCACCCATAAGCATGAGTGTCAGTTTCATTGCCGAATACTCTTTCGGTCCCGTACCCCATATTCCTATTAACAGATACATTGGTATAACTGCAAGTTCGTAAAACAGGAACATGGTAAAGAGATCGATCGAGATAAAAAATCCGAAAACCCCTGAAGCCAGTAGAATCAGTGAAATAAAAAATTCTTTTCTGAGAAACTCAACTTCCCATGACGCAAAGATTCCTGCAAAAACAACCAGAGAAGTCAGCATTATCATAGCAACAGAAATCCCATCAACTCCAACTGCATAATGAATATTAAGACTTTTAAACCATAAATAGTCTTTTATAAACAACATCTCATCGTTATTGCCGGCATGACGTGCAGTAAGATAAAGAAATACAAGACTTGCGGCCATTAATAACTGAAGGCCCATTCCAAAAGCAGAAACCAGACGAACCTGGCGCGTATCTTTTAAGAGCAGGATAGCGGTGATTGTTAAGACCGGAATTACTACAAACAGAGATAAAATATCCATAATTAAAAGTCTTTTTCTAAATTTTCAGTTATTTCCACAGGTATATAAATAAGATAGCCAACATGATAGCACCGGTAATGAAAACAAAAGCATATTTCTGTAACTGACCCGATTGTAATCCTCTTATCCTGAAAGATACACCCTGAGTTATACCGGCTATCCCATTCATTGTTGCATCAACAACATGTCGGTCGAACCATGCAACCGGATCTGATATGTATCTGAAGATGATCTTTTTTGTAACAAACAGATACAGTTCATCGATATAAAACTTATTGTAAGCCCATTTATAACCGTACTTAAATGTTGCAGCCAGCTTATCGGGTATTGCACTTTCCTTCACGTACATTAAATAAGCAATTCCTATTCCGAGTAAGCCAATCAGAACCGATGGTATTGCTATCATCAGTTCAATTTCGCTTTCCAGGATTTTGCCATCTGAAGTAACCAGCTTATTAAAAGGAATAAAACCTGAAACTAAGCATCCAACTGCAAGAACAATTAACGGAATAGTCATTGTTGCAGGAGCCTCATGCGGTGTTTGGTGATAGTTAATATCTTTTCCCCAGAAAACACTGAAATAAAGCCTGAACATATAAAACGCAGTCAGACCCGCAACGGCATACTCTACTGCGAAAAGAATTTTATTACTGTGAAATGCGGCTGCAAGTATTTCATCTTTACTGAAAAAGCCTGAAAAAGGCGGAATTCCTGCAATAGTGAGACATGCTATTAAAAAAGTTATGTGAGTTATAGGCAGATATTTGCGAAGTCCGCCCATTTCAGTCATATAATTACTGTGAACAGCATGTATAATTGCACCAGCACCTAGGAAAAGCAAAGCTTTAAACATTGCATGTGTAAATAGATGGAACATAGATGCCATATATCCTAAACCCTCATGTCCGCCATAGCCTGCTACCCCCAGGGCAAGCATCATATAACCTATTTGCGACATGGTGGAATACGCCAGAACCCTTTTAATATCCGTTTGAGTGCAGGCAATAACTGCTGCGAAGAGAGAAGAAAAGGCACCGACATAGGCAACTACATTGAGTGCCACAGGCGCAGATAAAGCATATATAGGAAACATTCTTGCAACAAGATAAACGCCTGCAACAACCATAGTTGCCGCATGGATAAGAGCCGAAACAGGAGTCGGACCTTCCATGGCATCAGGAAGCCATATATGGAAAGGGAACATCGCCGATTTACCAACACCTCCCATGAATACGAAGATCATCGACCATGTCATTACAGACAGTCCAAGGAATGCTATACCGCTACCCTGTGCAATTGCCGGACCTGTCGGATTGGTAAGGGTTATGAAATCAAATGTCTTTGTATTAAATGATAAAATCAGAATACCGATAAGAAATCCGAGATCTGCGAATCTTGTAACAATAAATGCTTTTTTCGAAGCTCTTACCGCTGATGGTTTCTGATAATAGAATCCAATCAGTAAAAATGAAGAAACGCCAACAAGCTCCCAGAAGATATACATCTGGAAAATATTTGTCGCAAGAACCAATCCCAGCATGGAGAAACTAAAAAGAGACAGAAAAGAAAAGAATCGTTCAAATCCTTTTTCCCCTTTCATATATCCAAGACTGTAGATATGAACCATTAATGAAACTGTGGTTATAACAATCAGCATCATGACCGAAATAGGATCAAGCAATGCTCCTATATCTATGTGCAGCTTATCTGTAAACTGAAGCCATGTAAAATTGAAAGCTATTATTTTCTGGTACGCTCCGTCAACCTTTTCACTTGTAAAAAAGTATTTGTAGGCAGTAATATACGACAGAACTGTAATTACAGCCAGTCCGCAGGTTCCCAATATACCTGAGAGCCTAGGAAAATACTTATGACCTGCCAGTCCCAGAAATAAAAACATAAGAAAGGGCAGCAGAAAAATCCAGATTGTATAATTGAAATTTATCATATAAGGAGTTTCGTAAAATTGTAAATCTGTAAAATTGTAAAGTTGTTACCGCACACCGCGCACCTCATACCGCAAACCGTTTTTTAGAATTTCATTTCATTAACGTCTTCCACGTTTATAGTTGTGAACCGCCTGTAAATATTTATTATTATAGCAATTGCAACTGCAGCTTCCGAAGCTGCTACAGCAATTACAAACAGACTGAAAAACATACCTTCCAGTTTATGTGGATAGAGATACCTGTTGAAAGCGAGGAAATTTATATTTACCGAATTTAAAATCAATTCCACTGACATCAGTATTGTGATCAGGTTACGGCGGGTAAGAAAGCCATAAACTCCTGCGAAAAACATTATTGTTGCCAGAATTAAAAAATATTGTAGTGGTATTCCTGAGTTCATTTTATGTCTGATTTTATTTTGGTAAACCGATTGTTTTTGGAGCTCCTTTTTTGGCGACTACAATTGCTGCGACCATCGCTGCAAGAAGCAGAATAGATATCACCTCAAATGGCAGGACATATCCGTCATAATTAACTGACAGGAGACTTTTTCCTATTAAGGTCATATTTACCTCTTTTGCTGCCTCGGTAGTTGCTGAAAACCGGTAATCGAGAATTGTTATAACAGATAGTATAGCACCGATTAAGGCAGCAATTGCTGAAAATATATTCTTTTTCCAACCCGAAGATTCAAAATTCTGACTAATATGACTTGTCAGGAGAATTGAGAAGATTATCAGAACAACTATCCCACCAGCATAAAGAGTAAGCTGAACAGCAGCAAGAAACTGATAATTCAGCATGAAATACAGTCCTGAAGTTGATACAAGAACAAACAGAAGATATACTGCAGCTCTCAATATTTTGCGACTTGTAACTGTAAGTATTGAGAAGATAACAATCATCGCGGAAAAAAGAATAAACATTATCTGATTAACGGCCATCACTCAACTCCTTTCATTAATTGTGAACCTGGTTTATTTAATGTTTTTATAAGAAGCGCTCTGTTAAAGACGGCATGTTCAAATTTCTGATCAAAAGCAAGCGCATTTGAAGGACATGTCTTAACACATAAACCACAAAAGGTGCACATACTTAACCTGTAGATGTGTTTATCGATTTCTCTCTTCTTTTTGCCATCTTCAGTAATAATTGATTTTGAGATAATTTCAATTGTGCCATTAGGACAGTTAATTTCACAGATTCCACAACCTGTGCACTTGTGTTCGTTTTTTTCATTGTGAGGCATAATCACCTCGCCTTTGAAGCGATCGAACATCACAAGGTCCTTACGATTCGAAGGGTATTTTTGAGTAATAATTGTACCTGGTCTGAAAAAATATGATCCAGTGAC
>PLLX01000107.1:35451-35698 GCA_003141415.1 Bacteroidales bacterium | reverse complement strand
CTGATGCTGTTTATTACCCTATGGCACGGATTATTTCATTGCAAAATATAAAACCAAAGGTCCCCGAAAGCAAAATTGCAATAATTACTGCAGGAACCTCTGATATGCCTGTAGCAGAAGAGGCTGCAATTACTGCTGAACTTCTTGGAAATAACGTCTTAAGGATTTATGATGCAGGAGTTGCAGGGATTCACCGGCTTGTCGATAAATTACCGGAAATCAGAAACTGCAGGGTAATTATAGTTAT
>PLLX01000107.1:0-35419 GCA_003141415.1 Bacteroidales bacterium | reverse complement strand
TTCGCTGCCAGTATGATTAACAAAATGGAGTGATTTTCTTAACAATGGCAGGAAAAATATTAGTCTCCACAGCTTACTTACCACCAGTTGAATATTTCTCCCTTATTTCACAAGCTGATGAAGTATTAATTGAAGTGGAGGAAAACTACCTTAAACAGTCTTACCGTAACAGATGTTATATTCTTTCAGAACATGGTCCACAGCTTCTGTCCATACCGGTATATCTTGGAAGTCAGCATAAAACTCCATTAAAAGAAATCAGGATAGATTACTCTAAACGNNGCATACAGCTCTTCGCCCTATTTTCAATTTTATTTTGATAATATTGAAAAAATAATTTCAAAGAAGATTGATTTTCTTATAGACCTGAACATGGAACTTATGGAGTCTGTTCTGAAAATGCTTAAAATAAAAATTGGGATAACATATACAACTAATTTTAAACCTGTAGGAGAAGCTGAAAATGATTTCAGATATAAAATATCACCGAAGAAAGAATCTCAATTCTTTGTCAAGGAATACATGCAGGTTTTTGAAATTTGTAATTGTTTTGTTCAGGGGCTAAGTATTATTGACCTGATTTTCAATATGGGGCCGGAGGCTTTCGATTATCTTTGAAATTTAGCTTAATCATATTGTATCAAAGCAATAGAGGTATAAATGGTTGTAAAGGTTATAGAGATTGTAAAAGTCCTAAAGGTTATAAAGGCGCTGACAGCCAAATTTCACTAGCCACTAATAAAAAAGAGGCCGTCTCCGGAGAAACAGCCTCTAAAAAAGGAAGTTGTCAAAGTATTAAATACCAAACTTGTATCCCAAAGTCAGTGTAAACATGTTTTTAATTGTATTCAAATCGGCGACTGCAGGATCAATACCCGCATCCACAGGGTACAAGAAATATTTTTGTGAATATTTATAATTGGTGAAAGCAAAGTCTATGGAAAGATTCCGTTCCCTGAACCCTGCTCCAAAAGATATTGAACTATAGTCAAGATTTGCATTATCCTCACCGGATTTAAATGGTTTACCATAAAAACCGTATCCAGTTCGCAGGTAAAGATTGTTTAATCTGAATTCACCTCCCAGGCGGAAGTTACTTGTCGGTTTCAGGCTATTCTTTATTTCCAGATTCTTTAAACTGTAATCGTAACCATCTCCTGTTTGAGAGAATCGGGCTGAGCTATAGTCTACAAATTCATAATCGGCGCTGAGAAGTGCAAACTTTCTTATCTGTACTCCCACTCCTGCTAAAAATTTAAAAGGAGTAGCCAGAGCATAGTTAAATCTCAGTGGATCATTAGAGGACTCATACTTACCACCATCGGTGAAGTTTGAGGTTATGTCATTATAGTAATATTCATTAATCCTGTACCATGTCGGGGAATGGAATGCCAGGCCAATGCGGACGGCATCAACCGGTTTAAATATGGCTCCTAACTTAAGCGAATACCCTGTTCCTCTATCTTCAAAATGATCAGTGTATGTAAAATCCTTAAATTGAGACGGCAATGTGATATCGGTTGATTCGAGTTGTTCGTAATGACTTGTAAATCTTAGAGTTGTGACACCAAATGTGGCTCCAAAAAAGACTTTGTTTGAATAATTTCCACCAATAGAGAATGAATGCTCACCTATATATCCCTCATTAGTAACAAGACGCCGTATAGTCTGACCGTAGGAGGATGTCGGATTATCTCCATAATTTGAAAAAACTGTTCCAAATGACTTACCGCCTGATCCTGTAACTGTATCCATTACCCATGAATCAAAAGCAAGTCTTTCAGCGCCCTGAAGATTGTTATAAAATGTTCCATTTCCTAGTCCTGCCCAGTAATCTGCCATTGAACTTGAATTACTGACCCCCTGTATTACTATACTTTGACTCAGATTATTTGTTTTATTGAACGAATAACCAAAATTCAGAGTAACTAATCCGGTTTCTTTGTCATTTGATATAAAGCTACCGACTATTCCGATCTGTGGGAGATTAAAATTATAAAGATTGTCAGATGAAGAAACTCGATTGAATCCTGCAGTTGTTTTAATCTGGAACAATTGTGGAGTAATTGTCAGTTCGGATGATCTGAAGACTCCAAGTCCTGCAGGGTTTTGACTCAAAGAAGAGATATCTCCGCCAAGAGCCGTGAAAGCACCTCCCATTGACATAAATCTGGCAGTTCCTCCATAAAATACCTGGGAATACCTCAACGCATCATCTACATTCTGGGCAGTAACCCCGGCGAACACTGATAATACTGCGAATATTAATAAACTTATCCTTTTCATAAGATTTCTGTTATTTGTAAGACTATCCCTGCACTCTTTATTTAGAATGAATTATTTTAATACTATTGTCTTGTCTCAAACTATCTCCTTCCTGAGGATGAACCACCGCCACCCCGTGATGAAGAACCACCCCCTGAAGAAGAACCTGAAGAAGAACTCGAAGAAGAACTTGAAGAAGATCCTGAAGAGTAAGAGCCTCTTGATTCAGAACCTGAAGATCCGCTATATGATGAGGAAGATCTGCTACTACCCGATGAATAATTTCCTCGTTCAATACTGCTTCTCGACGGAACAGAATAACTTCCTGAACTTCTGTAAGAATTCGATCTGTATTGACTGGACGGAATATAATACCCTGAAGGCGATTCGCTTCTCCTTTGTATACTATTACCTGAAGAGTTGCTTCTGACGACAGAACCGGAGTTATTGTATATCCTGCTGTTATTTGTTACACCACTATTTCTGGTGACATTAGAATTTACACCTTGGGAGACTCTGCTATTATTATATGATGGCCGGGTACTCATCCTTGGATTATTATAACTGGGTGTATATGTCCTGTTAACACTATTATATGTTGGTCTTACATTTGTCACACTCTTCCGGACGGAATTATTGGCACCATTATATAATGCTTTGGTTTGTTCCTGACCAGATTTTTTGGTTGCCTGATTTACTGCCTGCTGAGAATTTAAACCGGATGAAACAACTCTCCTTTGATCAGTTGATATTGTCTGAACTCCGGAAGTTCTTCCTCCAATACGGGCAGTTCCTCCTGAGACAGAAGGATCTCTTCTTGAAGAGCCAATACCACCTACTGTGCTATTCCATCTGGATGAAAGATTGCTGGGTCTTTCCTGTCTCCCATAAGAGCTATTGTGATCGCGGATTTTAACCATAGAACTTCCATAAAATCCTCCACCAAAATAACTGCCATAAAAACCACTATAATAACCGCCATAATAACCGGGATAGCCTCCATAATAGTCACCATATAATCCTCCATAACCATAACCCATGCCATAACCATAATAAGGGTAACCTCCATAACCAAAACCCATACCATAATCCATACCATAACCCATACCCATACCATAGTCAAGATAGAATGGATCTCTCCAGTAAGGATCAAAATAATTTCCATAAAACATTCTTAGCCTGTTTGAATAGGGATATTCATTATAATAATCATATCCCTGGTTATTATTATAAACATTATTATTAGGCTGATTATCATAATCAACAGCATCTGAATACTCGTCGGAAACAAGTGTATCAGCTGCATATTTATTATCAAAATACTCTTTCTCCTTTAAATTACCTTCAGTAATCTGTTCATTAACAGGCGAATTGCTTTTAGCAACCTGCTTATCTGAAGGCAAATAATAAAGATCATCGTACTCTGCTCCGGTATAAAGCCTTGAGGTACAGGAGCCAAGTGTCAAAAGTGCCAGGACTAATATTTGAGACAATGTTTTCATTTTAAATTCCCCCTATTGTTTTCTAATTAACACGCAAATATTGTACCAAAGAAACAAATTAAATTAACTAACTGTTATGATTCGTCAAATATATTGTTCAGTATAAAAACAGGGACACGTCGTTGCATGCCCCTATCATCTATCTTCGTCCTGATGATTTTCCCCTTGAAGAGCTTGATTTTGAACCAGATGATCGGGAAGTACTATGTGAGGAACTTCTTATACCGGAACCGGAGCTCATAGATCTGTAAGAAGAGCTGCGTAACCGGGGAGCGGTAATTGTCCTTGATGAAAGTGACCTTATGCCGGCATTGGAACTTAGACTCCTGCGGTTGTTAACACTCTGATTTATAGTATTGTTGTAGTGACTGTTATTTACAGAAGCATAAATATTTCTTGAATTATGAACATTAATACTATTATTTCCATAATTGCCAACATTTCCAAAATTACGGTTATCGACGCTCTGCCCTCTGCTAACGGCAGGAGTACTTACTCGTCTGGATTCACCGGTATGGAGACCATTACCTGAAGTAACCCACGATCTGCTACTATTGACTTCATTCCTTGAATAGGTACCTGAGGAGTTTTCCCTTCTTGATACACTATTATTATTATTATTATTATTATTATGAAGATAAGATTGAGAATTGTTGTCAGAGTTTCTCCTTGACGGATAACGGGATGAAGAATATTTGTTTGAATTATAACCACGATAATCGCTATTTGAATAATAATCCGGTCTGTTATAATTGTAACCATAGTTATGGTTATAGCTATTCCAGCCATAATAATTGTTGCGCCACCTGTTTCCGAAGTTAAAATTTAATATAAAAGGTGAGTACCACATATTATAATAGAAAGGGTCATATCCCCAATAATAATTGCTTCCATAATAAGGATCGTATCCGTAATAATCTCCATAACCATAATTATATTGAGGGTAATTATAAGAGAATCCTAACCCCAGACCTCCTCCGTAAATACCTATTCCCCAGGAAAAAGGCCGGTAATTATCCCAGTAAGAATCGGTAAGGACCGGAGAGTAATAATCGAATGCGGCATTAGATCTGTGAAACCGGTTAATTCTTGAGGCAAAGTAATAGTCATTATCGTCATAATAATTATTTACAACCAGTTTGGCATCATCATTTCTGTTGTATCTTGAATCATCCCTCTGGGCTTTTACCGTTGAATTGGTAAGCAGAAGCATTGATAAGATTCCAATGTAGTATTTTGCTTTCATGATGAACCTCCCTTTCTTTTTTGAGTAATAACTGATCTTTTTATTTATTTTTACGAAATCTATTTCTTTAAAACAAATGAAACAAATACCATACCAAAAAAATGGCGAAGTTTTNNATACAGGCTGAACTCGACAGGCTGTTTAAAGCCACTGGTCACGTCAATGCATATTTCCCATTATTTATTCCAAAATCGTTCTTCAGTAAAGAGGCTGCACACGTAGCGGGATTCGCTAAGGAGTGTGCGGTAGTAACTCATTACCGTCTCAAAAATGATGAAAATGGTAAAGGAATTGTTGTTGATCCAACAGCAAAACTTGAGGAAGAATTAATTATACGGCCTACTTCGGAGACAATAATCTGGCACTCATATAAAAACTGGATTCACTCNNTTTCTCTGGCAGGAAGGACATACAGCCCACGCAACGCGTGAGGAAGCTGTCGAAGAGACTGAAAAGATGATCAACGTTTATGCAAGCTTCGCTGAAAATTCCATGGCTCTTCCGGTAATTAAAGGATCTAAAAGTGAAAATGAACGATTTGCAGGGGCTCTCGAAACTTTCGCGATAGAGGCATTGATGCAGGATGGGAAAGCTTTACAGGCAGGGACAAGCCATTTTCTTGGACAAANNAAAGCATTTGATGTTCAGTTTACCGACAGGACTGGTAAGCTCGATTATGTTTGGGCAACTTCATGGGGAGTTTCAACAAGGCTTATAGGTGCGATAATTATGGGTCACGCCGATAACCACGGGCTGATATTACCTCCGAAACTTGCACCGATCCAGGTTGTAATAATTCCTATTTATAAAAATATTGATCAAATTGGTGCTTTATCCGACGCGGCAATAAAAATAAAAACAGGATTGGAGGCGGCAGGGGTTTCAGTAAAATATGATGACAGAGATAACAATAAACCTGGATGGAAATTTGCTGATTATGAGCTGAAGGGAGTTCCTGTCCGTCTTGCGATAGGACCTCGCGATCTCGAAAACAATACAATCGAAGTTGCCCGCAGGGATAACCTTACGAAGGAGACAATTCCAATTGATAAAGTTTATGAATATATCCCAAAGCTACTCGATGAAATCCAGAGTAATATCTATAACAAAGCTCTTAATTTCAGAAAAGAAAATACATTTTATGTTGATAAATGGGAAGATTTTCTGAAAGTTCTCGATAATCCGGGTGGTTTTATTATGGCTCACTGGGACGGAACAGTTGAGACAGAAGAAAAAATCAAAGAGGAGACCAAAGCCACCATCAGGTGTATTCCTTTTGACAGCCCTGAAGAATCAGGCAAGTGTATTTATTCAGGAAAGCCGTCAAACAGAAGAGTGCTTTTTGCAAGATCTTATTAATTAAATAATTACATATGATATGGACGTCCCGTAAATTGTCCATGTTTTAATTTTCCTGAATAATTATTATTTTTAGCACCAATATCTCACTTAATTCTACGTTTACCATGACTGATCAGAATGATAAAAAAGTGGCAATAATAGGAACACTTAAAGAAAAATCGCTTCTGAAACAAAAAGTATTCGATAATACACTGGAGTCGTTTTGTATGGTCAAGGATGTTCTTAAAAATTTATCAAAAGAGGTCAATATCAGTTTAAGCGGTGTGGATTCAAGGATAAGACTCGAATATACCGACCGGAGTAACTTTGATGCTCAGATTAAGGTTGCCGGAGATATATTGCTTTTCAGTATGCACTCCAACATTTTTCAATTCGACCGGGAACATCCTGCCTGGAAAACAGCCTATATACAGAAAAATAAGTACAATGCATATTCCGGTATAATCAATATTTACAACTTTCTCAGCGACTCATTCAGGTATTCGCGGTTAGATGATCTGGGATACCTGATAGGCAGGATCTTCGTTAATCATGAGAAACAGTATTTTGTTGAAGGAAAAAGACAGATGGGAATGTTGTTTACAAATTATGGCAATGAAGAGATCAGCAGACAATCATTGCAACTGATTATATCAACTGCAATTCAATATGCACTTGAATTTGATCTTCTTGTGCCACCATACGATGCGGTAAAAATTGCTACTGTGGGTCAGGCAGAAGCCAAGATTCAGCATTCAAGGGTTATAACAGGGAAACGACTTGGATTTCAGTTTAATTCTGATGATGTGTTGATTAGCAATCCTCAAGAGACCTGATGTGCAAAATTCGGAGAAAATACAGGGGTTCGTTAAGGTCATGGATCTTTATGGTCATTCTGCTTTCCTGTAACATTATATATTCTCAGGACCATTCAGGAAACGGCAACATAAAAGAAATTCCGCCTGATATAATTAATAAAATCAGAGAGAACATCTCTCTTTTTTCTAAAGAATTTTTATTAAGTATACCTTCTGCAATACTCCCCACCCAGGTTATGGCCAAAAACAAAAACCTGGTATTCTTCGACTCACTTAAAGTGAGAGCCTCAAAGAATCAGCTGACCAAGAGACTATATAGTTTTGTAGTTATTAATCATGACACTGCTTATAAAAAGCAATTCACAGGAACAAGTGATGCCAACTATCTAAGTTATGCAGGTAAAAAAATCAGAAAAATCGTAATACAAAGGCTTAATGTCTTTGGGGCTGATATTAATAATCCATCATCAGGAAATCCAAACAAGATTGAAAACATTTTAAATAAGACTCATTTCAATACGAATGAAAGCATTATCAGAAAAAACCTTCTCTTTTCAGAGGGTGATAGAATAAGTCCATTGATACTCAGCGATAACGAGAGAATTTTACGACAACTTCCTTATATCGATGATGCCAGAATAATAGTGATTCCCGTTTCTGATGAAGAAGCCGATATTGTAGTTTTCACAAAAGATGTTTATTCTCTTGGTGGCTCATATACTTATAACGGACTCAAAAAAGGTTCTGTTTCCATTTTTGATAAAAATATTTTCGGAATGGGACATGAATTTGGAATCGATGTACCTTTTGATAATACACTTCCTGATTCGCCTGGATTTGGGGTACATTATCTCGCAGATAATATCGCAAAATCTTTTATAAACCTGAACGTATTCTACCTTAATGGATTGGGACAAAAAACATATGGATTTTCTCTAAGCCGCAAGCTGGTTAGTTCTACCACAAAATATGCCGGTGGAGTTTCTGTTCGGATGATGTACACTTCTGAAGATCTTGATACTCTTAAAGTTCCTGCTCCACTGAGATACAATTTACAGGATTACTGGTTATCCAGATCATTCCTGATTAATAAGGAGTCAGTATCAAGAATCATTATTGGTGCACGTTATACAAATAATAATGTATTCGATCATCCGGTAATATTACCTGAATCTTTCTATAACCTTCAGAAATACATGATTTTTCTGGGATCAGCTGCATGGTCTATACAGAAATATGCTAAAACTAACCTGATCTATAGTTATGGCCGCACGGAGGATATTCCATATGGTGCTTTGTTCAAGATCACAACAGGAAGGGAATATAATGAATTCAAGCAGAGAACATATGTCGGAGGTGAAGCATCTTTTGGAAGATCTAGCAAAGCCCTGGGTTATTTTTATTCATATGCCGGATTCTCAACTTATTTGAATCAGGATCACACTGAACAAGGAGTTTTATCTTTGGGTATGAGTTATTTTTCAAACCTTATAAATCTGGGAAATGCCAAGGTCCGGAACTTCCTTTACATTAACTATACAAGAGGATTTGGCAGATATTCGAATGAATTCCTGAAATTCAATACTGATAACGGATTCGCCGGGTTTAAAAATGACTCTGTAAACGGAACCCAAAGATTAACTGTAAGTCTTGAATCTGTATTGTTCAGCCCGGTTAATCTATATGGTTTCAGATTTGCATTTTTCGGTTTTACTGATTTTTCTTTTCTTTCCGGTACAAATGAAATGCTTGACAACGGTTATGCACTATCCAGTATTGGAGTGGGTATCAGGATCAGAAATGACAATCTTGTATTTAATACACTTCAGATAAGGATCGGTTATTTTCCTAATCCTCCATCTTACTCAACAATCTCTCCCGTTAATGTTTCCGGAGAGCAACTTTTACGACCGGCTAATTTTGAACCCGGGCCTCCGGCAATTATGCCATACCGGTAATGAACAAAACAATCTTTTGTTTGTAATCTGTATTGGATATTTAGTTACTAACTTTAAATTAAATCAAAAAATGGCTGTTTTAGTTGGAAAAAAAGCACCGGCTTTCTCTGCTCCTGCAGTGATAAATGGCGGTGAAATTGTAGAAGGGTTCTCTATCGAGCAATACCTTGGTAAAAAGTATGTTTTATTCTTCTTCTACCCTGCTGATTTTACATTTGTTTGTCCTACAGAGCTTCTTGCTTTTCAGGAAAGACTTAAGGAATTCGATGAAAAGAACGTTGCAGTTGTTGCCTGTTCCGTGGATTCAAAGTTTTCTCATTGGAAATGGCTCCAGACTGAATTGAACCAGGGTGGTATAAAAGGTGTAAAATACCCGATTGTTTCGGACCTGTCAAAGACAATTTCAGAAAATTATGATGTCTTAGCCGGTAATTATGATTATTCAGAAGATGGCGACGTTACATTCAAAGGCGACCCGAGGGCATACAGAGGATTATTTCTGATTGACAGAAAAGGAATTGTGAGACATCAGACTGTAAATGATATGCCTTTGGGAAGAAGTGTTTCCGAAACCCTGAGAATGGTAGATGCCTTACAGTTCTTCGAGGAAAACGGGGAAGTATGTCCGGCAGACTGGCACAAAGGGGATAAGGCAATGAAGGAAACTCAGGAAAGTGTAGCTGATTATCTCTCAAAACGATAGATATTACAGATTTTTATTAAAAAGGTATCCCCCGAAAGGATACCTTTTTCTATTTTTACATTTCAATGCAACTAAATATGATTGATGAGTTTAAAAAATTCATAGCTGAAAACAACCTGATAAAACCCGGGGACAAAATTTTACTCGCTGTAAGTGGCGGCATTGATTCAATGGTGATGGCTCACCTCTTTTACCAACAGGATTTTAAGATTGGAATTGCGCACTGCAATTTTTCCCTGAGAGGCGAAGAATCCGATAAAGACGAGGAGTTAGTCCGTCAATTTGCGTCAAAAAATAGTATTCCATTCTATACTATCCGTTTTGAAACAAAAGTTTTTGCCAGGAAGAACAAGCTATCGATTCAGATGGCTGCAAGAGATCTGAGATACAAATGGTTCGAAGAGATCAGAATGAAAAACGGATACACTTCAATTGCTGTTGCCCATAATCTTAATGATAATATTGAAACTCTGTTAATGAACCTTATCAGGGGAACAGGTCTGACGGGAATGGCAGGTATGAAGCCCGTAAGCAACAGAATAATAAGACCATTGCTCTTCGCAAGCCGTGAAGACATTTCAGTTTTTAGGAATAAGCAAAAAATTGTTTTTCGTGAAGACAAGTCAAATGCAGATACTAAATATCTCAGGAACAAAATACGACATCTTATAATTCCGATTCTAAAAGATATTAATCCTTCGATCGAAATCACACTTAACGAAACTGCTGGCAGAATCTCAGGATATAATGAAATTGTATCCGAATATATGTTGCGATTAAGGGAAAGTATTTCTGAGGAAAAAGAACAATTAATAACATTTAATATCAGCCAGTTAAAAACTTATTTACATAATAAAACAGTCTTATTTGAATTGTTTAAACCATACGGCATAACTAATGCCTTATTAATCGATCTGGTGAAAGTAATTGAAGGCAAAACAGGAAGTCAGATCATTACCGATTCCCATAGAATAATAAAAAACAGGAAAGAAATAATTGTCTCTAATGAAGAATTCATAAATGAAACTCCATATACTGTTAAAAATGAAAAGGCATTTTGTGCTTTCCCGGGTATTTTATCAGTAAGAAATGTCAGAATCACTGAATCATATAAAATTCCTTCCGATCCTCATATTGCCTGCATTGATTCTCAAAAGGTGACTTTCCCCATGACAATTAGAAAATGGAAAGCAGGAGATCATTTTTACCCTCTAGGTATGAACCAGAAGAAAAAGCTTAGTGATTATTTTATTGACAATAAATATTCAAGATTTGATAAGGAAAATATCTTTATCCTTGAATCTGATGGAAAAATTGTTTGGATAATCGGTGACAGAATTGATGACAGGTTCAAGATTACCGACACAACAAAAAAAGGACTTCTGATTAAATCAAAAAGAAAAGCGTTAATAGGTATATAGGTAAGATAGTTCTTTTCAAACACCCTGTCCCCACTAAAGCGGGGAGTACCCCGGGGGGAGGTGGTTGGTTTTATAGATAATCAGACAATCCGTTGTCCATGAATTCCCCTGTCAATTAAAATCAGATCAGCCATAGCTATTGCCGCAGCTGCCTCGACTATGACAGGCATTCTCAGAGCAATACAGGTATCATGTCTGCCTTTTACCTTGAGGGTTGTCATTTCTCTTTCCTTAAAATTAAATGTCGTTTGATCGACTCCGGTTGAGGATGTGGGTTTAACCACAATTCTGAAAATGATTTCATTTCCGTTTGTAATGCCTCCGTTAATTCCTCCGGCATTATTTGTCGCAGTCTTTCCGTAACTATTTATAAAAGGATCATTATGCTCTGAGCCTTTCATTGCTGCAGCAGCGAAACCTGAACCAAATTCAATTCCCTTGATTGCCGGAATTGAAAAGATCACGTGACTCACAGCGGATTCGAATGAGTAAAAGAATGGTTCACCGATTGCCAATGGAGGATTTTTAACCCTGCATTCAATAATGCCTCCTATTGTATCATTGGAGGCAATCGCTTCATTAATAGCTTTCTCAATATCATCAGAACCTCCGGCAGAGATAAGCTTCGCACTTACATCAACTGTTGCGGCTATCTTTTTTGCCATAACACCTGCAGCAACCAGCCCCCATGTTATCCTTCCGGAAAAATGACCGCTTCCACGCATATCTGCAAAACCGGAATGCTTTATACGAGATACAAAATCCGCATGTCCGGGCCGTGGAACATTTTTAAATTCATCGTAATCGGAAGAAATTTTATCACTGTTTCGTGTTATCAGAGCAACAGGGGCACCTGTTGTTACTCCATCGAAAACACCACTAAGTATTTCAGGGAGATCTGGTTCCTGACGTTTGGTGGTTCCGATACTCCCACTCTGACGTCGCTTGAGATCTGGCAAAAAATCATCAGATTTTAAAGCTAAACCAGGAGGACATCCGTCGATGATCACACCAATCGCCGGACCATGCGATTCTCCAAAGAGAGTAACTCTGAAAACAACTCCGAAGGAATTCATAATTCTATTTTTTATCTCTGAATCTTTTATAAAACTCCAGCACTTCCCCAACAGGTACTTTTTCAACTATTGCTTTTCCAATGCCTTGAATAAAAACAAAATGAATATCTGTACCTGTTTTCTTTTTATCATGAAGGACAAGCTTCTTCATCTGATCATCACTTAAATCATGATTGGCAATCAGCTTAAATCTTTTTAAAAGATTATTTATCCTCGCTTTTTCTGCAAGACTTATATATCTTTTTTCAAAAGAAAATTCAGTTGCCAATTCCATTCCTGATGCTACAGCAAAGCCATGTTTCACAGCTTTCTGCATCTCAAAAGCATGCCCGAAAGTATGTCCGAAATTAAGAATCCGCCTCAAACCTGTCTCCATTTCATCTTCTGATACCACCGATCCTTTAAATCTCACTGATTCAGCCACAAGGATGGTCAGCAGGTCAGAATTTCTCGACACGATCTCATCAAAACTTCCTTCAATAAGCTCAAATAGTTTTTTATCCCCTATAATGGCTGTTTTAATCAGTTCAGCCAGTCCTGATAAGTATTCCTGTTCAGGGAGTGTCTTTAACATTGAAGGATCACAGATTACAAACTCAGGCTGTCTGATAGTACCGAGCATATTTTTTGTACCCCCGAGATTAACTCCATTTTTTCCTCCAGTACTGGCATCAACCTGCGATAATAAAGTAGATGAAACATATCCACATCGTATACCCCTCATATATATAGATGCAAGAAATCCTGCAATATCACAAACAACCCCTCCTCCTATCGCAAGTACAAAACCTGTGCGATCGATTCCTTCTTCAAGAAGTTGTTCAGCAAGTTTTTCGATTATTCCAAGTTTCTTACTTTCTTCTCCCGGAGAGAGTGATATAACGGGAGCTTTCGGAAATCTGTCGCCATATAACTGACTTACATTATCATCAGTAATAATTACTATACCTTTTTCAGGAAGAAGTCCGGATACTTCTTCCCATCTCCCACCGACCAGTATTTCCGATCTGTAGCCAGGTGTATTAATGGTTATTTTTTCCAACAGCGCAACTTATTGATTGTTAAAGTTAAAAAATCTGGTCCAAATCAAAACTTTTTTAGATAAAATTGAGATTTATGCATCATTTCTCACTTAATTCAAGCCATCTTAACTCCTTTTCATCAAGTATCTTCATTATTTCACCATGCCTTTTAGACTTTGATAAAAGTTCTTCATTATTCAAAACACCCCGGCTCATTTCAGTTTCAATAAGTTTTTTTTCCGACTCGATATTTTCAATTTCATTTGAGAGAATCTCAAATTCCTTCTTTTCCTTGAACGTAAGACCTTGCTTTCTTTCTTTTTTAAATGGAATAGATGATTCCTCATGATCTGAAATCTTTGCAGATTTAACGATTGATATCTGCTTCTCCGTTTCCTTCTGCTTTTCCCTTAGCTGAGTGTAATTCCCAGGAAAGTCCTTAATAACTCCATCTTCTTTGTATTCAAAAATATGATCTACAACCTTATCTATAAAATATCTGTCGTGTGATACGACTATTACACAACCTCTGAAACCTGCAAGGTATTCCTCAAGAACATTAAGTGTAAGAATGTCAAGATCATTAGTCGGTTCATCGAGTATCAGAAAATTTGGATTCTTCATGAGTACTGTCAGAAGGTAGAGACGCCGCTTCTCACCACCAGATAATTTTCTGATCAAAGTGTACTGTTTCTCAGGTGGAAATAAAAAATAGTTCATGAACTGGGTTATTGACAGTACATTACCATCACTGATAACAACTTTTTCTGCAATATTTTTCACCGCGTCAATAACAGTCATATCATTGTCAAATTCAATGCCCTGTTGCCTGTAATAGCCAAAGACTATTGTTTCTCCACGTTCAACCGAACCCTTATCGGGCTCAGTTAGCCCTGTAATTATATTAAGCAATGTTGTTTTCCCCGTACCATTCCGGCCAATCAGTCCCGCTTTTTCAAATCTGTTGAAGAGATAGGTAAAATCATTGAGAATCATCTTATCACCATATGATTTGCTCACATTTTTGATCTCAAGAATCTTACTTCCCATTCTGGAGATATTCACATTAATATTGATACTCTTTTCATCAGGTCTGTTAGCAGCTTTCTCCTTAAGATCATAAAAGGACTCAATCCTCGATTTGGCTTTATGTCGCCGAGCTTTTGGCATGCGTCTCATCCATTCGAGCTCGGTCTTTAAAAGGTTTTTAGCTTTTTCGGAATTCATCTTCGCTGAATACTCTCTGCTCTGCTTTTTTTCAAGGAAATATTCATAATTGCCTTCATACCGGTAGAGTTCATTATCGGAAAGTTCTAATATCACATTACAGACCCGGTCAAGAAAGTATCTGTCATGGGTAACCATAAAAAGAGTCTTATTAGACTTTATAAGATACTCCTCGAGCCATTCGATCATATCTAGGTCAAGATGGTTTGTGGGTTCATCAAGTATAAGAAGGTCAGCGTTCTCCACAAGTATTTTTGCCAGGGCCACTCTTTTCTTTTGTCCGCCTGACAGAGACCCGATCACTGCATTAAGATCGGTAAGCTTAAGTTTGAAAAGGATCTGCTTCACGGCTACATCATAATCCCACGCCTTATGATCATCCATCTTTTGAATCATGATCTGGAGCATTTCGGGAGAACCTGCAAGTACGCATTCCTCATATTCCCTTATGACACTGACAAGCTCACTATCGGTGCAGAAAAGTTCATCAATTATTTTATTTGCCTCATTCAGAACAGGAGACTGCTGAAGATATGCTATCTGTAAATCACGCTTTACACTCAAAGAACCATTATCGGGATTTTCCCTGCCAGCCAGTATATCCAGTAATGAGGATTTGCCTGCCCCATTTACGGCTATCAGGGCAACCTTATCATCCTTGTTTATGTTAAAACTTATATTATCAAATAGAAGGTTGTCTCCTATTCGTCTGGCAATACTGTCTGCCTGAAGGTAACTAATCATAAATAATCAATATAATATGCAAAGATAAAAAGTGTTACCTTACCAGCACCAATATTTTCAGACGTATGACTATCAAGGATAGATTTACCAGGACAATAGAATATTTTCAGTCAATCTTTCCTGCAGCGAAGACTGAACTGGCTTACGAGAATCCTTTTGAGTTGTTAGTTGCTGTTATCCTTTCTGCACAATGTACTGACAAGAGAGTTAATATGATAACACCTCCACTGATGGAAAAATATCCTGATGCGGAATCTATGGCTAAGGCTGAACCGGAAGAGATCTTTAAATTCATAAAATCGTGTACTTATCCAAATAATAAGGCAAAACATCTATCGCGAATGTCTCGCATGCTGATATCAGAATTTGGTGGAACAATACCTTCAGAGCCGGAACTTTTACAGCGTCTTCCGGGCGTTGGAAGAAAGAGCGCTAACGTTATTGCTTCTGTAATCTTCGGAAAACCTGTAATGGCAGTCGATACTCACGTTTTCAGAGTCTCACACAGGATAGGTCTGGTTAAAAATGCTAAAACACCTCTGAGTGTCGAACTACAGTTAACACGACATATCCCGACTGAACTGATTCATGAAGCGCATCACTGGCTCATACTGCATGGGAGATATGTTTGCAAAGCCAAAAATCCTCTTTGCTATAAGTGTGGATTATCAGAATTCTGTATTTATTATAGAAAGAATAGATCGAGATAGAAATAAATTGAAACAAATAGAATTAATCAATATTTACTATTTTTAGAATGTAATTGATAACACGAGATTGATGGATTATAAAGAGAGTTATATTGAGTTACTGGAAACAAATAAAAGACTGGAAAAGGAACTTGAGTCAATTCGTTTAAAAAGCAAGGAAAAAACCGAGATTACAAGGGAAATGATCTTCAGGATTTTTCACTCCACGTCCTATTTAATGGCAATCAGCAAGTTAGAAACAGGTCAGTATGTTGATGTCAATGAAACATTTCATGAAACTCTTGGTTATTCTAAAGAAGAGATTATTGGTCATACCTCTGATGATATCCAGATTTTTGCAGATTTTGAGGATAGCAATAAATATATAAAACTGATTTCCAAGCTAAAGAGCATCAAAGGGTACCCGGTAACACTGAAAACTAAAACAGGTGATGAAAAACCTTATCTTTTTTCTGCAGAAAGGGTTCAGCTTGAAAATGATATTTATCTCCTTACAATCTTTACTGAAGTCAATACATTAAAATACAGAAAGATAAAAGATACTCATGGAAGCTTACTGGAAGAAATTTTTGAAACTGTAAGCAGTTATCTTGCATTGTTCAGTGTTGATAATGATAACAGGTTTTATGTAATTGATTTAAACAAAAAAGTAGAAGAGGTAGAATTTATAAGGAAAAGTGAAGTTATTGGTAAATATATTGAGGAGACTCCGCTGGTTAAACGGGTTAAACTGATTGAGCTTCTTAACCACCTGCATTTAACAGGTGATACTTATAAATTAACAGTTTCGGAGAACGGTACCGATTCCGAAGGCTATTATATGGGATTCCTGCTTACCTCAGGAAATTTCGTAATAACATGGGAACCTGGAAGCCAGCAGAGAAGCAAGGATGATCAGAATAAACAGGAAGTAGTCTTTGAAAAGTTTGCTGATCTGCTTCCGGAGATGGTTTATGAGGTAGATCTCACAGGAAAGATCATATATGCCAACCGACAAGGACTGAATTTTTTCGGATATTCGAAGGAAGAGCTGGAATCAGGTGTTAATATGTCTGAAATATTTCCTGGCAGTTATAAAAACATGATAGAAAATCTGAAGTCATTGACTTCACCCGGACAAATCTCGAGTAATGAGTATTTTGCAAGAAAGAAAGATGGAACTCTTTTTCCAGTGGTAACTCATTCCTTCGCACTATTCTTTGATGACAGGATTATTGGTTACAGGGGCGTGGTAACAGATATCAGCAAACAAAAAGAATATGAGAATCAGATAATCAGGGAAAAAGCATTTCTGGAACATTTATATAATTCAACTCCCGCTGCAATAGCAATTACAAGCCCGTCGGGTATAATCTCAATGATCAACCGTGAGTTCACCAATCTTTTTGGTTTTACTTTAGAAGAGGCAGTGAATAACAACATTAATGATCTCATAGTACCTGATGATTTCAAAGAAGAAGCCAGAAAAATCGATAATCTTGCTTCTCTTAACCAGAAGGAGGTAAGACAAACTATAAGAAAAGATAAATATGGCAATAGTATCCATGTAACTCTCGTTGCCACAGCAATAGTCATAAATAATGAAATTGTTGCAAACCTTGGCATATACAGAGATATTACAACTGAAAGGAAAAACCAGCTTTTGCAGGAGATTCTGTTCAATATATCAACTGCTGCTCTGAAACAATACGACATAAAGGAAATTTATCCCATCATTGTGCAGGAACTAAGTAAAATATGGGATACAAACAACTTTTTCATAGCTCTTTACGATAAGACAACCGAAACACTATCATTGCCTTTTTTTGCTGACGAAAAGGATAACTTCTATGAAATCCCCACCAAAAAAACTATTACAGGTTGGGTAATAAATAATAACAAATCAGTTCTTCTTAAAGAAAAGGATCTGAAATTTCTCGACGAATCAGGAGATATTGATCTCGTTGGAACACCATGTAAAGTCTGGATGGGTGTTCCTCTTAAGGTAGAAAATGACACTATTGGGGTAATGTGTCTTCAGGATTATTATAATGAGGACAAGTTTTCTCAGGATGATCTTTATATAATGGATTTTATTGCAAATCAGATTGCTATCGCTCTTCAGCGAAGAATGATGCTCGATAATATTATTCTTGCACGCAAGAAAGCTGAAGAGGCTGCACAGTCGAAGCAAGTGTTCATGTCGACAATGAGTCATGAGATCAGAACACCGCTGAATGAAGTAATCGGGATAACAAATCTACTGCTCCAGGGAGCTCCGCGTGAAGATCAGATGGATTACATTAAAGCCCTGAAGTTTTCGGGGAATCATCTTTTGACTCTTGTAAATGATGTTCTCGATTACAATAAAATGGAATCGGGTAAAATAATTTTTGAGCAGACACAATTTAATCTCAGTGATTTTCTCGATGAAATTATGAGATCCTATTCGTTCAGGTCGAAAGCAAAGAATATAAGTTTTGATATTAAGAAAGCAAGCGATCTGCCTACCGAGGTTATAGGTGACCCTATAAGGCTAAATCAGATTCTTTCAAACCTGTTATCCAATGCACTGAAATTCACAATTCATGGAAGTATCCAGGTGCTTGTTAAAGAATTAAGCCGATCGGTTAATCAGTCGAAAATGGAATTCACTGTTACAGATACTGGTATAGGTATTCCAAAAAATAAACACTCGTTAATCTTTGACAGCTTTACTCAGGCATCCCCTGATACAACAAGACATTTCGGAGGGACTGGACTCGGATTGGCAATCTGTAAAAAGCTGATAGAATTGCAGGGAGGTACAATAACCTTAGAAAGTGAACCGGATAAAGGCTCCACATTCAGTTTTGTCATCTCATTTGGAATACTGGAAAAGGGAACTCAGTCTCAGACAGTAGAAGTACCTGAGAGCTTTGAAGGACTTGAAGGTAAAAAGATACTGGTTGCAGAAGATAATAAGATAAACTTCTTTGTTGCCAATAAATTCCTGATTGGATGGGGAATATCGGTTACCCACGCAGAAAATGGACAGATAGCTCTTGATATACTTGCAAAAGAAGATTTTGATCTTATACTGATGGATTTGCATATGCCTGTTATGGATGGTATCGAAGCGACGCGGATCATAAGAGAATCAGATAATCCGCATATTAAGAACATCCCAATTGTTGCGCTTACAGCAGCTATTATGTCAGAAAGCCATGATAAAATTGAGGATCTGAAAATAAATGATTACGTACTTAAACCTTTCAAGCCTCATGATCTGTTCGAGAGAATACTCAAGCACATAAGGTAGAGATAGCCCGCCTTTGTTCTACCCCTCTGACTCTTCCAAGGGAGAGCCAATAAAGGCTTCAAAATGACTGTGGATGTCAAATATGTCAATAGTCTTAAAAGTTCCTGTTCGGGGATTTAGGGGTGAATCATCAAAAGAATTATGAGGTTACTGGTAAAACCGAAAGCAGTATTTATTTAATGCAGTTCCTGCTAAGGTAATCAGTTACACGTTTATTCCCAAGTCGAAATGATATCCTGAAATCATGACAGGCATCTTCCTCTTTACCTGAATTAAGCAATGCAATACCTTTATTAAGCCAGACATCCGAATTGGCCGGCTTGAGATCCAGCGACATACTATAGTCATTAATAGCCAAATCCCAGGACTTTGAAATAAAGTACGAATCTGCCCTGTCGATATAACATTCCGGATCGTTAGGATGAAGTTTCAGATTCTTTGAAAAATATTCAAGGGCTTTCAGGTTGTCACCTGATTTAGCTTCTGTCTTTCCGGCCTGGCTCAAAGCTGCACTGTTGTCAGGATAGAATTCAAGATATTTCCTGATATCAATTAAGGCCTTATCTGTTTCCCCGGTTTTTGTATAACAATCAGCTCTAAGCAACAGCATCCCTGCATCAGCAACTCCGGAACTCAGAAGCTGTGAATAAGTAGTTGATGCACCAGCAGGATCGGATGCTCCGGTCTGTGCCTTTGCGAGAATCCTTAAATACTTCTCATTATCCGGATTTAAAGTAACAAGACCTGATATAACTTTCATCACATCAGAATACTTTCCCGATGCAAGGTTAATCAGCGCTTCGGCATAAAGTATGTCAGCATTGCTATCATAACTCTTTTTAAGTTCAGTCAGAACATCTTTTGATTCATCAATTTTACCTGCAGAGATGTAATATTCTATTTCTGAAATACTCTTTTCGGTTATACTGTACCATTCTTTCTTCCAAAATTGACGCCACTCCTGCCTGTTTTCAACGGAACTGAATGCCGGATCAAGCATAATCTCTTTTTCACTTTTCTTAAATGGAGACTTCAGGTTCAGTTCAAGATGATAGAGTGCCGTGGCAGCATCGCCTTTTAGAGCATAAATTCGTGAAAGTCCATATTCTCCCGAAAAAGGAGTTAATTTATTAGCTTCATTAAAATCACCGATAGCAGCTGAATAGTCTCCTTTCAGAATGTTTGCTTCAGCTCTTTCTATATAAAGTCTGCTCTCTTTAGTTTCAGCGATCGCCCCGTTAAGCAGATAGATTGCCTGTTCAGGTTTCCCAGCTTCTGTAAGTGCTCTGGATTTAAGAATATAATCCACAGTCTGCTGACCATAAACTGTAGCAATACTTAGCAATATCCAAAACAGAGTTATAATCTTCTTCATTTTACTTGTCCTTGAAAATCATTTTGTTGTCTGGGGAGTAACCTTAGAATTAATTTCGGTAATAACATGTACAAAACCTGATATATGAAATAATTCGAGCCCTGAAATACGGTTTTCATAAACATCGCACTGATAAAAATATACTCCGGGAGATACGATATTTCCCTTATAGGTCCCATCCCAATTGATCTTAGGATCTTCTGTTTTGAAAAGCAGCATGCCATCCCTGTTAAAGAGCCTGAAATCAATTTTTTCAACAAGTCCTGAAGTTTTTGCCACCAGTTTATCATTTATTGCATCTCCATTGGGAGTAAAAACATTCGGGATCTCATAAAAGTTGCAGGAATCGATACAGATCATAACAGATTTATCGCCTTCATTACCCTTTGTATCAAAAGCTGAAACAGCATAACATCCTGAAATAGTCTCACCCGGAAAGTGTTTGTATGTAAAAACATTTTTATCGTTGATTGTTGTTAGCAGGATAAGATTTTCTTCTGCCTTCATTTTAGTGTAGATTTTATAGCCTGCAACATCATCAAAACAAACAGTATCGGTTATTACCCACCTAAGCGTATTATATAAACTATCACATTTGCTGGTTACACTTAATACTGGAGGACAAGGAGGTTCGTTATCAACCGGAGTGGTACAGGTTATCTCAGATAGATTTATCAGGTTCTTGGGCATATTATCAGCCAGGTAACCACCTAGTGATTTGACATAATAACAGTATTGTTTCCCGTTTAGCAGGCCATAATCGATAAATGTGAGCTGATTTGTTGTGCCAACTGAATCATAAACGTTAGTTGCATCATTCAGCCTGAAAAAATCATATCTGGTATTGATCCATGGAACATTCCGGTTAATAGTAAAACGTGCTTTTTTGTCGCCGGGTGCGATAGCAAGGAAAACAGATGATGCATAACCGGGGTCACCAACAAGAAATCTTTTACCAGGGGCATTATTATATAAATCAATCCTGTAAATATAACCGGTTGTCGAAGTATTTAATAATGTATCTATAAATACCGTGTCGTTCAGGTCTGTTGTCTGTATAGATTTAATCTGCTGAAAGTCAGTCCCGCCAATTCCGGTTGCCCTGTTTATCAGGTATTCATAAGGACCATTTGCAGAGATAGTGTCGAGTCTTAGGGGCTTTTTCCATGAAAGGAAAATCGACCCGTTTACGGCATCTGTATTTCTTACACTAACATTTTTAATTATAGGTATTCCTGATACGAGGGTTGATGTAATCTCATTTGAAGCTTTACTTTCAGTTGCATTTGGATAAACAGCAACTATTCTGTAGGTATATTCCTTACCAAACTGCAACCCCTGACCATTATCATTATCAACAAATGAGGTAGTGCCACTTCCGCCAATATAACCTACTTTTATAAAACCGGTAGAAGAAGGAATACCCGCGGTGCATGAATCTGGTTTGAATGTAGAGGCTCCTTCCCTTCTGTAAACACTGAATCCGGCTATTACATTGGTAACATATCCCGACCAGGTTAACCTGATAGATTTACCTTCAGGTACTGCATTAATAAGATGAGGAGCCGGACCAAGCACTCTTATATTTATATTGCTGATATCCGCCAGTCTGACATCAGGATTAGAGTCATCAGATTTAAAAATCACATTATAAGGTTGCTTCCTCACCGCCTCATAACAGGTTTTCCATTTGAATCTTGCGGAGGCAAATCCTGCAATTGAATCTACTTTTGTAAAACTGGCTTTACATGAATTAAAACTAAAAACACCTGAAGTTGCTGTGAGTATTATAAAATCATTATCAGGATCGGTCGCTGTAAACAGAAAATTAATGCTATCCCCGGCTTCAACACAATAATCCCTGAGGGGCCCGTTTACAGGTGGTTTATTATTTGTATTGAAAACCTCTATCTGCATGTCGCGTTCGATAACTCCGATCTTTTTCCCATTTCGCCATTCATTTATATCCATGGCTACATTAAATTTTCCGGTGTCAGCAGGTGTATCCCAGATAAGATCGCCGCTGATTGAATCTACTCTGATTGAATGAGTTGCCGGCGGTAAAGTGTAGCCTACAATAGGTTTAGCATCTTCGCGTGTACAGACAGTGACGTTATAGGACAGACTATCCCCGTCAGGATCATATGCTGCCGGATTATGAATAAATAAATAATGATAAGCAGCTTTATCGAACGGAGGATTCAGTAGTATGGGGGAATTGTCGCGACCCATTGCAGGATTTACTGTAAGGATCGTTGAAATTGAAAAGATCACATTTACTGAATTAGGAATATTCTTAACTCCGGCATTCCTGTTAGGATCCTGCACCACAATCTTGTATATTCCGGGTCCGGGATAAGTATGATCTATTATATAGATATTCCTCCTGTAATAGTTCGGCAGAATTAAATTTGGGGGTATTCTTGGTGCTGTAGAAATAGTATTATCGCCCCAATCAACATCGAGGGTAGGTCTGTCTGCAAAACTTAAAGTGTAGGTAAAAGTAGTTATCGTAATCTCATATGTGAGGTCCGACAATTGCCTATAGGTGATCTCACCAGCCCGGTTGTGGGTAGCATTCAGCCTGGCAAAACAAAATGATACCAGTACAAGTAAAAAAAGTTTTTTTATGATAAGATTTTTCACGCCCGAGATTAATTTATCTTAAAAGTTTACTCTGTAATATCTGAAGCTAATTTAACTCCTTCTTCAAAACTGTGAATCATCACGAGTATTATATTCGAAATTATTTGCCAGTTTCAGACCTGATTTATGCATCAAAAATCAGACCAATTATTGATTAATCTTTAATACTTACACGATCTTTGAGATACTGAACCGATCCAACCTCGATAAATGAAAAGCCCGACCCCCCGGAAAAGTTACCTGCAAGAACAACGACGATATCTTCACTTTTAAGATTATGTGTTTTGGTAAGGTTTTTTAAAGCGATATGAATAAATTCATCAACTGATTTTTTCTTAACCTGGAAACTTGCATAAACACCATAAGAGAGTGCCAGTTCTCTCATTGTACTTTCTGAGTAGCATTGCGCAAGAATCAGATTGTTACCCCTGTATGAAGCCATATCCCTGATTGTCCTTCCACCCATTGTATCTGCAATGATACCTCTTGCCCCAATTCTGAATGCGGTTTTAACAGCAACCTTTGCAAGGTATGCAGATATTTCTCCAGTAACATTCATGTAGGGGATATTCATAAATTTCTCCTTATTCTTCTCAACCTCAAGTGCCACCTTGGTCATCGTCTTTACAGCTTCCACAGGATATTTTCCATTAGCAGTTTCCCCGCTGAGCATTACAGCATCGGTCTGGGAATAAACTGCATTGGCGATATCACTGACTTCCGCCCTGGTTGGACGGGGATTGGTTATCATCGAATGAAGCATCTGTGTTGCAACAATAACCGGTTTCCTTGTTATTATGCATTTTGTAATGATCATCTTCTGGATGCCCGGAATCTGTTCATATGGGATCTCAATCCCAAGGTCCCCCCTGGCAACCATAATACCATATACATTATCAAGGATATCATTGAGGTTGTCAACTCCTTCCTGATTCTCGATCTTGGCAATTATCTTAATGCCACTATTAAAAGAATTCAGGACAGCTTGAACATCAATCACATCCTGTTTTGACCTAACAAATGAATGTGCAATAAAATCAACATTATTCTTTACAGCCATTTCAATAAAGGTTCTATCCTTATCAGTAAGGGAAGGTAGCTGAATCTTCACACTGGGAATGTTAACACTCTTTCGTGATGTGAGTATCCCATCATTTTCAATGGTACATTCCAGAGCATCTCCTTTCTTTCTCAGAACCCTGAGCTCTAATTCCCCGTCATCCATAAGGATAAGGGATCCAAGAGGAATATCTGAAGAGAAAGCCTTATAAGTAACATATATTGCTTCAGGAGAACTCTTTTTCCCTGGATCTCCGATAATATTGATTGTGGCTCCTTTTTTAAGCGGAATTGGAGCATCACATACAGTGGTTCGAATTTCAGGACCTTTTGTATCGAGAAGAATAGCGATCTTATCTGAGACTTCGCGAGTATTCTTTATTATCCTGAGGGCTCCATCAATATCAAGATGTGCCGAGTTTATCCTTATTACATCCATTCCGGCATCAAACAGTTCCTTAATAAAAGCCGGTTCACAGTTTTTATCAGAAATAGTGGCAACAATCTTCGTCCTTTTGGAATCCATATATTATTTCTTCTTTGATTTTATAATTTCGATCAGCGCCTCCACAGCTAGTCTGTAACTATCCAGCCCAAATCCGGATATACTGCCGGCACAGTTTCTCCCAATGAGACTGGTATGACGGAACTCCTCCCGTGCTGAAATATTAGTAATATGAACTTCAATAACAGGTTTGCTTATAGCTGCTATTGAATCGGTAATTGAGACGGAAGTATGAGTGTAACCGCCGGCATTCAGGATTATTCCGTCAGATGAATTTTCCGATTTCTGAATTTCATTAATTATCTCACCTTCTATATTAGACTGATAATATTTGAAGTCAATATCGGGATAACGTGATTTAAGAACCAATAGATAATCTTCAAACGAAGAATGTCCGTACTTTTCAGGTTCTCTCCTGCCGAGAAGATTCAGATTAGGACCATTAATAATTTCAATACGCATAAGGAGATATAATTTAATCTGTTTTCCCTTTGTGTTACTTTGAGACTCTCTTCTGAATTCTTTGTGATTAAGTGACTTACATTTTACCACAAAGGAACACAAAAGATATATCCAAGGTTCACAAAGGGATAATTGCCTATAGCCATATAATAATAACAAAAATAGGAAAAAAATATTTAAAGCTATGAACTTATTATGGTTGTCGTACTTTGTCGTATATTATGGTATTTTCACGTACTTTGTGAGGTACATTGCGGTTAGATATTTGAGAAAGAAATATGAGTCTTAGCTGGAAACAGTCATTCAGGAATTTTGAAACCTATCTCAGGCTTGAGAAATCACTGTCGGACAACAGTATCGAAGCCTATCTGAATGATGTTTTTAAACTTGAGAAATACTTTAACGAAACCGGAATTGAAATTTCACCAATAAGTGTTTCATATTCAGACCTCCAAGCCTTTCTGACCTGGTATGGAAGCAACAATACCAACACCCGTACACAATCAAGAGTACTTTCTGGTATAAGAGCCTTCTTCAGGTTTCTGCTTATAGAAGGAGAAATTGATGAGAATCCTGCCTCTTTGATAGAATCTCCAAAAATTGGCCTTAAGCTTCCTGAAGTATTGTCGGTAACTGAGATTGACAGAATTATCAATGAAATTGATCTGAGCAAACCGGAAGGCCATAGGAATAAAGCAATTATTGAAACACTTTACGGATGCGGACTCAGGGTTTCTGAACTGGTTAACCTCCGTCTGACAGATATACACTACACTGAAGAATTTGTTGTCGTAACAGGAAAAGGTAATAAACAGAGGCTGGTACCGGTCAGCAGGAAGGCGCTGAAAGAGATAGATATTTATAAACAGGACAGGGACAGACTACCTGTGATCAAGGATCAGAATGTACTTTTCCTTAACCGTCGCGGAAGCCGTCTTACAAGAGCAATGATATTCACAATAATTAAGGATCTTGCAGCCAAAGCAGGTATAAGAAAAAATATCAGTCCACATACATTCAGGCACTCATTCGCAACTCACATGATCGAAGCTGGTGCAGATCTGCGGGCAGTTCAGGAAATGCTGGGGCATGAATCAATACTAACTACCGAAATCTATACCCATATCGACACGAGTTTTCTACGGGATACTCTTATAATGTTCCATCCGAGGGCATAAAACTTATTTTCTTGTGAATTTAATTGATGGAAACAACTTATATTTGTCCTGTTTTTATTTGATCTTAATTAATATAGTATGGATTACATAAAGGGATTTGGAAAAGAGCTGTTCGTAATAATCAGCGAGATGGCTCCATACCTTATGCTCGGATTTTTCTTTGCAGGTCTGTTGCACCTCTTGTTTCCAAAGAAGAAGGTCAGAAAATATATGGGTCAGAACAATTTCAGATCAATATTTAATGCTGCATTACTTGGAATCCCTCTCCCTTTATGTTCATGTGGTGTTATGTCCAACAAGTATCTCTTTCTATAAACATGGTGCTTCAAAAGCTTCAACGGTATCTTTTCTTATCTCTACACCACAAACCGGCATTGACTCCATATTTGTAACCTATTCTATGCTTGGTCTGCCAATGGCAATTATCAGACCTAAAGTTGCTTTCATAACAGGACTGTTTGGCGGTCTGGTAACTAAAAAAGTCGATCCTGAAAAAGCTGAAACCATTATTAATAACAATGATAATGGTGATGAAATGCCAAAAGGCTTTTTTCCAAGAATTAAGGAGATGTTCAGGTATTCATTTATCGAGTTCCTACAGGATATTTCCACGTGGCTGATTATCGGTTTGTTGATCGCTGCATTAATATCGGTATTGGTTCCTGATGATTTTTTTTGCCGACAAAATCCCTAATCAATTTGTTGGAATGCTAGCTATGCTTCTGATCTCCGGACCGATTTATATCTGTGCGACAGCCTCAGTACCTGTGGCTGCAGTCTTGATGCTTAAGGGATTTTCTCCTGGAGCTGCACTTGTTCTTCTTATGGCAGGTCCTGTAACAAATGCAGCCACAATTACAATGATTGGAAAAGTGCTCGGGAAAAAATCTTTATTTGCATTTATAGGAACAGTTATAATCGGATCTCTCCTTTCGGGATTGTTTATTGATTATGTTCTTCCACCTCAGTGGTTCAGGATATCAGAACATTTCGGACATATGGGGCATAATCACGAGATGTTACCTGAATGGCTGAAGATCGGTTCGGCTGTAACTCTTACACTCTTAATAATCAAAGGTTATATCCAGAAATTTATTACAACAATCAAAGTAAAATCCCGAAGCACTACAAAGTCCGGTTTTTCACTCGAAAACATCCAGACACTTCATGCAGGCGGGATGACCTGCAACCATTGCAAAGCCAATGTTGAAAATAGTGTTAAATCCTTCGAAGGCGTTGACGAGGCAATTGTTGACCTGTTATCGGGGAAGGTAATTATTAAAGGTAAAACATTTCGATCTGGAGAAAATCAAATCAGGAATAGAAAGTATTGGTTATAAGATCATTAAAGAATAATGCTCCAAATATTCTTTCTCTGGTAACTCTGTGCTTCTCTGTATCTCTGTGTAAGGTCTTGATTTTTAAATAGAATTTTGTTTCATTCATTAGGCCCCCTGGCCATTTCGTGGCCTTCCTCCCAAGGGGGATTAATTCTGTGATATTTACCTGAATCACACTTGAGTCCAGAGAATTAGCCCTCCTTTAGTGAGGTTGGGGCAATGAAGTCACTGAGGATGTGGCATAAAGAAATTCACGTTTCAGAAATTCAATTTTAAATATTAACTTTGCGACTTCTTTTGCAAAAGCAATAATTTATACTCATCTCAAATCAATAAAACTATGTCACAAGTAAAAAGAGTCTACTCCTTTGGAAAGAAAACTGCAGAAGGTAAAACCGACATGAAAAATCTTCTCGGAGGTAAAGGTGCCAACCTTGCGGAAATGTGTCTGCTGGGGTTACCTGTTCCTGCAGGTTTCACCATCACAACTGAAGCTTGTAATGAATATTATAAGAACGATTGTACTCTTCCTTCAGAACTTATGCCTGAAGTATGGGCAGCTATGAAAAAGACTGAAGAGACAATGAATATGAAGTATGGTGATGCTCAAAACGCATTACTTGTTTCATGTCGATCAGGTGCGCGGAGTTCAATGCCAGGTATGATGGATACAGTACTCAACATCGGTCTCTGTTCAGCAACAATTCCCGGTTTTCTTAAAAAGACCAACAACACACGATTTGTCTGGGATTCATATCGTCGCCTTATTATGATGTACGCCGATGTTGTTATGGAAAAAGCGGAAGGTATTGATCCTGGTGAAGGCAAAGGAATCCGTAAACAGCTCGATGAAAAGCTCGATGAGTTTAAGAAACAGAAAGGTTACAAATCTGATACAGAGATATCAGCTGATGAACTTAAGGTTCTCTCCGATGAATTTAAGAAAATTGTAAAAAATGCTCTCGGAAAACCTTTCCCTGATGATGCAAAAGAACAACTTGAAGGCAGTATTAAAGCTGTATTCAAAAGCTGGAATGGTAAAAAAGCTGTTTCATATCGTCGTATAGAAGGTATCCCTGATGATTGGGGAACTGCTGTTAACGTACAGGCCATGGTATTTGGCAATATGGGCGATACATCTGCAACAGGTGTTGCGTTTACCCGTAACCCTGCAACCGGTGAGAACTTGTTCTATGGTGAGTGGCTGGTAAATGCTCAGGGAGAAGATGTTGTGGCAGGTATCCGTACCCCTAGTCCACTCAATGATGATACAAAAAATGATCAGAACCAACATCTGCACAGTATGCAGGAGGCAATGCCTGGTACATATAAGGAGCTATGGGATATCCGTAATATTCTTGAGAAGTCGTTCCACGATATGCTTGATATAGAATTCACAATCCAGGAAGGTACACTTTATATGTTGCAATGCCGTACAGGAAAAAGGACAGGAACCGCTGCTCTTAACATGGCAATGGATATGCTTCACGAGAAGCTGATCGATGAAAAAACAGTTGTTATGCGTGTCGATCCCGCTCAGCTCGATGAGCTTCTTCATCCGATTTGCGATCCAACTGCTGAAAAGAAAGTAAAAGCAGTAGTAAGAGGTTTACCTGCAGGTCCGGGAGCAGCTGTTGGAAAAGTTGTTTTCAATGCGGAAGATGCTGTTGCATGGCTCCGCAAAGGTGAAAAAGTTATTCTTGTACGTGAAGAGACTAATCCTGAAGATGTGGAAGGTATGCGCGCTGCAGAAGGTATTCTAACCGCACGCGGAGGGATGACCTCTCATGCTGCACTAGTTGCCCGCGGCTGGGGTAAATGCTGTATCGTTGGTGCAGGAGCACTTCATGTTGACGCTTCAAAAAAGATTGCAAAGATCACGGGTTCAGATATAGTTATAAAAGAGGGCGATATTCTTACCCTGAACGGTACGAAAGGAAATGTTTATACCGGAGCTATTAACCTGATGGATGCAACTGAAAATCCACGCTTTAAGGAATTCATGACGATAGTTGACAAGTATCGCAAAATGGGTGTGCGTACAAATGCTGAAACACCTGAAGATGCTACAATTGCACGTAATTATGGTGCTGAGGGTATTGGTCTTTTCCGCACTGAGCACATGTTCTATGGTAAAGGATCGGAGACTCCATTATTTCTTCTTCGAAAAATGATCCTCAGTGCAAATGAAACAGAACGTCGTAAAGCGCTTAATGAACTTTTCGCACATGTAAAAAAAGACATGAAGGAAACTATGGTTGCTATGGACGGTCTGCCTGTCACATTCAGACTTCTTGATCCTCCTCTCCATGAGTTTGTTCCTCAGGGAGCAGAAAAACAGGAAGAGCTTGCAAAATCTCTCGGTATAAAAAAAGAAGATGTTGCAAAACGTGGTGAAGCTCTGCATGAATCAAATCCAATGATGGGCCATCGTGGAGTACGTCTTGGAATCACATTCCCCGAAATATCAGAGATGCAGGTTCGCGCAATATTTGAGTCTGCTCTGGAACTTATAAAAGAAGGTAAGAAACCTCATCCCGAGATAATGGTTCCTGTTACCGGAGATGTCAATGAGTTGGATTATACAAAAAAGGTTGTTGACAGAGTATATGATGAAGTCTGTAAAAAATTTGGTGTGAAATCTATTGAGTACAAATATGGTACAATGATAGAAATTCCACGTGCATGTCTTCTTTCAGACCGTATGGCAAAAAGTGCTGAATTCTTCTCATTTGGGACCAACGATCTGACTCAGATGACTTTCGGTTTCAGTCGCGATGATACCGGTGGCTTCCTTCACGATTATCTAGATAAAAAGATTTTATCAGCTGACCCCTTCCAGACTATCGATCAGGATGGTGTTGGACAACTTATTAAAATGTCGGTTGAGAAAGGCCGTTCTACCAGACCCGATCTTAAAGTAGGTATTTGTGGGGAACAGGGTGGTGACCCGGCTTCTGTTGAATTCTGTTTCAAAACAGGCTTAACTTATGTAAGCTGTTCTCCGTTCAGAGTTCCTATTGCAAGACTTGCTGCTGCACAGGCTTCAATCAAATTTGGTAAATAACCAGATACCCGTTAAAAAAGTAAAGGGCATCACGTTGGTGCCCTTTTTCTTTTCATGACTGATTGATCTAACCTGATAATAAACTAGTAAATCCTTCTAACATAGCTATGACCCGTCAAAAGCAATTTACCCTATCCACTGTCAGGATAATTATTAAAAAAATGAACTATATTTCGAAATCATTTAGGTCAATACTTTGTTTACTAAGAATATATTGATATTCAAACCAATTTCTTAAAATGATTGATCCCCGGGAATTATCGGATTATGGCATTCAAGATATCAAGGAGATTGTATATAATCCATCTTATAATATCCTGTTTGCCGAAGAGACAAAGCCCGGACTTTACAGCTATGAGAAAGGAATTATTACAAAAAGCGGTGCTGTCTCTATTGATACCGGTATTTTTACCGGACGTTCACCAAAAGACAAATATGTTGTACTTGATGATAAAACCAGAGATACCGTTTGGTGGAAATTGGATATGGGAAAAGTTTCGGATAATAAACCAATTTCCATTGAAATATGGAACCATTGCAAAGATATTTCTCTGAAGCAATTGTCGGGTAAGAGACTTTTTGTGGTCGACTGTTTTTGCGGAGCAAATAAAAACACAAGATTAAGTGTAAGATTTGTTCTTGAAGTTGCATGGCAGGCCCATTTCGTAAAAAATATGTTTATAAGGCCAGAGCCTGCAGAACTGGATAACTTCAAACCTGATTTTGTTGTCCTGAATGCTTCCAAGAGTAAAAATCCTGACTGGCAGCAACAGGGACTCAATTCCGAAAATTTTGTCTTTTTCAACCTCACCGAAGGCATGTCGGTAATCGGTGGTACATGGTATGGTGGCGAGATGAAAAAAGGAATCTTCTCCGTGATGAATTATTGCCTGCCACTCAAAGGAGTAGCCTCAATGCACTGCTCTGCGAATGTTGGTAAAAAAGGTGATACAGCAATATTTTTCGGACTCTCCGGCACAGGAAAAACAACCCTCTCTGTCGACCCCGAAAGAGCTCTCATCGGTGATGATGAACATGGCTGGGATGAAGATGGCGTCTTCAATCTTGAAGGAGGTTGTTATGCCAAGTGTATCAAATTAAACAAGAATACTGAACCCGATATCTTTAACGCAATAAAGCGTGATGCTCTTCTGGAGAATCTGGTAATTTTATCTGACGGAACTATTGATTTTAACGACAACTCAAAAACAGAAAATACAAGGGTTTCTTATCCTATTTACCATATTCATAATATTGTAAAACCTGTTTCAAAAGCAGGACATGCTAAAAAAGTTATATTCCTTTCGGCGGATGCATTCGGCGTTCTGCCACCTGTAAGTCGTTTGACCGAGGAGCAGACAAGATATTATTTCCTCAGCGGCTACACAGCCAAAGTTGCCGGAACGGAAAGAGGAATTGTTGAACCGGTTCCCTCTTTCTCAACTTGTTTTGGTGCAGCTTTCCTCATGCTCGACCCTATTATATACGCAAACGAACTTACAAGGAAAATGAAAATGCATAATGCTGAAGCCTGGTTAGTAAACACAGGGTGGATGGGAGGCCCTTATGGTACAGGAACCAGAATCGATTTGCCTTCAACACGATTGATAATTAATGCGATCCTTGACGGCTCAATAATAGATTGTGAATTTGTCACTCTTCCTATTTTTAATTTAAATATCCCTGCCAGAGTTAAAGGAGTTGATGAGAGTATTCTTGATCCGGCAAAAGTATGGGACTCGCCTTCCAAATGGCGTGTTGCAGCAACTGACCTTGCACTTAAGTTCATCAATAATTTCAGTAAATTTACAGGCAACAAAGAGACTGCCAGTCTGGTCAGCTTTGGCCCCATGATCTGAATATTAAGGGGTTACTTTTATTATTATATTTGACTTCTTAAAATTATTTTAAAGTATGAATATACTGAATGTGGCACTTTCAGTTGTGCTGGCGTATCTGCTTGGATCAATACCATCGGCAGTTTGGATCGGAAAACGATTTCACAACATAGATGTGAGACAACATGGAAGCGGAAACGCCGGAACGACGAACACTATACGGGTACTGGGATGGGCAACCGGAATTCCGGTTTTGCTTATCGATATCGCTAAAGGATGGCTTGCTGCAACATTGCCGGTCCTCTTTCATATGGCTGTCCACGGAAGTGGCCTCCTTACGAATCTTCAAATGATGACAGGCATAATAGCCATCATCGGGCATATATTCCCGGTTTTCGCCGGATTCAGGGGAGGAAAAGGAGTTGCAACAGTCTTCGGAGTTTTCCTGGCTTTGCAACCATTACTTACTTTATGCAGTATAGGTATATTCCTTGCAGTTTTATTTATTACAGGTATTGTATCGGTCTCATCGATGATTGCCGGAATATCTTTCCCTGTTTTTCTCTTTCTATTTTTTGACTCTCCGTCAATATTCTTCAAAATATTTGCAATACTGGCTGGTATAGCCCTTCTTGTAACTCACAGAACCAACATTGGCAGATTATGGAGAGGAGAAGAACCCAAGCTGCTGAAATTTGGTAAAAAGAATAAAGAGTCTTGAAATCTTAACGCTCTTCTGGCTGTCTTGAGATCTTGCCCTTCGGACTTGTTTTGAAGTTTTGAGAACCTCCCTTGATTTTCTCAGTGCATGTGCCCTGAGCCCTAATCCTTGTGCCACTGTGCCTGCCGTTATGCCCTTAGAATTGCTCTAATAATTGAATCCTTTTGCTGATCGGGGGATGTGTTGAGAAAAGTGATGTAAGAGAGAAAGAAGATTTCTTCTCATTAACTTGTGGATTCTCAATAAACAACTGAGCGATATCTTTTCTTTTCACAGCTTCAATTGTAGGATCAACAGATATCTTCCTCAGTGCAGAAGCCAGGGCCAGTGGTCTATGGGTAAGTTCCGCAGAGCCTGCATCTGCCAGGTATTCACGCTTCCTCGACAATGCAAACCTGAAAAGAATTGCTATCAGATAACCGACCAGTGCAAGCAATAGGGCTATCAGGATTCCTGCTCCCCCATTTTTCTTTCCCCTGCCAAAACTTCCGAACTGTAATCCTCTGAATATTGCCTGTGAAATGAATGCAAAAATCCCGACAAAAATAATTGAGATTATAAGCAACCTGACATCCCGATTCTTTATATGAGTTAGTTCGTGCGCAATAACTGCTTCAAGTTCTTCATCATTAAGCTTATCAATTATGCCTCTGGAGAGGGATATTGAAAATGTTTTAGTATTAATTCCACTCGCAAATGCATTTAAAGAATCATCTTCAATAATATTGATTTTTGGAGTAGTCATCCCTGTAGCTATACACAGATTCTCGACCAGGTTATAGACTCGTTTATTATCATTTCTTGCAAGTGGTTTTGAATCGGTAGCAGCGTTGATCATAGCCGAATGAGAAAACCATGCAATTGTAAACCAGACTACTACACCTATTATAATAAATGGAGCAGTTAAGAGGAAATTCTGGTTTATCTGGCTGATTGTTCTATGTTCTTCCGAATTAAAGGATATGAAGAAAAAGAAGAACCAGGTCAGTACAAAAAAGACGATAGGGAACATTACCAATATCAGTACGGAATTAGTATTATTCTTCCAAATCTGGCTCTGCAAACCAAAATACTTCATATTGTCAGAACTGGATTTTCGGAGGTTGTTCAGCTTCAGCCCTCTGAGTACCAAGTTCAAACATAGGTTCCCGTTTGAAATTAAACAGAGTGGCAATAAGATTAGAAGGGAACAATTCAGTTGCAACATTAAGCTCTTTGGTAGCCGAATTAAAGAACCGTCGTGCAGAAGCTATCTTATTTTCTATATCTGCTATCTCATTCTGCAATTCCATAAAGTTTTGGCTGGCCTTCAGATCAGGATATGCCTCAACAGACACTTTCAAACCTTCAAGTGCAGCTGACAATTTATTCTCGGCTGCTATCTTTTCATTTATAGAAGTTGCCTTCATAGCATTACTGCGTGCCTCAGTAATATCTGTAAGTACTCCCCGCTCATGTCCCATATAACCTTTTACAGAATCAACCAGCTGAGGTATAAGATCATGCCTTTGTTTCAGTTGAACATCAACATCAGCAAAAGCCTGTTCCCTGTTATTTCTCAGCTTTACAAGCCTGTTATACAATGAAACAACCATCATGACTAACAGAAAAATGATCGCCAGGAAAAATAGTACAATTATCATCTTCGTATTGTTTTAAATTATTTATTTTCAAACTTCCAAATAGAATATATTTTAAAATAAAGATAGTTATATTTACTATAATTATCTTGCGATTTATATCATTTTTAAGTTGCCGATATTTATGATTTATTAAACCAATCTGACATGGAAAAGAGTTTAAAAGGAACAAAAACAGAGCAGAACCTGCTGAAGGCTTTCGCCGGAGAATCGCAGGCTAAGAACAGATATGAATTTGCAGCAAAGGTTGCAAAAGAAGAAGGTTTTGAACAGAT
>PLLX01000144.1 GCA_003141415.1 Bacteroidales bacterium | reverse complement strand
TCGAGACTGGGGTTAAAGAAAGCATTTGCTTCATCAGCGGAAGAAATATTTCGCTGGGCCATAAGATTCGCAAGAGATTCCGACACCCCCAGAGCACCCGCAAGTTGCTTTACAACCGCAGTATCTCCCTTTTCTTTCACAACCCATCTTTTTCCCATCTCTTTACTCCTTAATCCAATTTAAATCAAAAACTACCTGCAGATTTTTTTTCACTTTGTTTTTTACAGATTCAAAGTCCTGTATGACTCCCAACTCTTTCCGTAGTGAAGTAACTCCCTTATCTGTGAAGCCGCAAGGGTTGATATTATTAAAGTATGTCAGGTCGGTATTAACATTGAAAGCAAAACCGTGCATTGTAACAAACTTGCTTGCCTTGACACCTATTGCACAAATCTTTCTGGCCTTGCCGGCAACTTCCGGATCAATCCATACTCCCGTCCCTCCCTCAAGTCTTGAAGCAGTTATACCAAATTCATTTACTGTTCTGATTATTGCCTCTTCGAGTCTGTAAATATACTCTTTAAGGCCAATCTTAATAACATCAAGATCAAAAATCGGATAACCTACAATCTGGCCCGGCCCATGATAGGTTATATCTCCTCCCCTGTCAGTCTTATAGAAAGAAGCATCCTTTGGCTGAAGTTGTATTAAATCGAGCAGCAGATTATTTTCCGATCCATTTTTCCCTAATGTATATACGTGAGGATGCTCAACAAAAATAAGTGTCCCTGGAAGAAAATTCCGGGCTGATTCACCGGCCACAGTTCCCGGTTTTTTGCTGTTAACAAGCTTGCCAAAGATATCTGCCTGATAGTCCCAGGTCTCTTTATAATCTTTTTGTCCAATATCCTTATATATAACGCTATAGCTCAATTCTAAATTTTCGTTTAGGTGATGGCTAATATAATTAAATTTATTGTGCCTTTATATGATTTTCTGCATGAAAAGAAGATCGCACCAGGGGGCTGCTTTCTACAAATGAAAAGCCAAATCCCAGAGCTGTCATCCTGTATTCTTCAAATTTTTCAGGTGTAACATATTCTTCCACATCCATATAATCAGATCCTGGTTGAAGATATTGCCCGATAGTCAGAATTTTACAACCCGAGGTATAAAGATCACTTATTGTCTGAATGATTTCATCTTCACTCTCTCCGAGTCCTAACATAAATCCCGATTTCGCAGTTTTCCCTTTCCCCGAGATATATTTTATAACGTCAAGACTCCTTTCATATTTTGCTTTTGTACGGATGACAGGAGTAAGCCGTTTTACCGTCTCGACGTTATGAGATATCACATCTGGCCCAGCCTCAATAATCTTTTGAATGTAATCATGATTGGCGTCAAAATCAGGAATTAAAGTTTCCATAGTAATATCAGGATTCACCTCTTTTATCCGTCTTATTGTATCTGCCCATACAGATGCACCCCTATCAGGCAGATCATCACGGTCGACAGAAGTGATAACACAATGCTTAATCCGCATGGCTTTGATTGATTCAGCCAGCCTGTAGGGTTCAAGCGGATCAGGAGGAAGAGGTCTCCCGGTTTTTGTCGCACAGAATTTACATGCCCTTGTACAGATATCACCAAGTATCATAAAAGTGGCTGTGCCCCTGTTCCAGCATTCACCAATATTCGGACAATTTCCGCTTGTACAGATTGTATGAAGATGATTCTCTTCTACTATATGCTTAACCATTGAATATGTTTCTCCGCTGGCTCTCTGCATCTTTAGCCAGCCAGGTAAGCGCCTTCTCTCCTGCATCTGAATTGAATGATTTTGACGTGTCAAAGGTACAAAAAAAACCATCATAGAGTTACAAAGAGTAGACATGGGGGTAGACAAAGCTATTTCAACACAAAATCATCAATATTTAAACTGGAAATTTGTATACAAAAAGACTTATATTTGTTAAACTTCAATTTAGATCAGAAATTTATAAAAATATTAAATCAAATGGTTAAGAATGAGTTAAAGATAAACCACAACTATCAGACAGTTATAGGTGAATATGCAAAAATCGGAATACGGCCTGTAATTGACGGTAGAATGCGTGGAGTCAGGGAGTCGCTTGAAGACCAGACCATGAGTATGGCAAAAAACGCTGCAAAACTTATCGCATTAAATCTGAAATATCCTAATGGCAAACCTGTTGAGTCAGTAATTGCTGATACCTGTATCGGAGGAGTCGCTGAAGCGGCAATGTGCGCTGAAAAATTCAGCAAAAATGGTGTTGGTGTCAGCTTGACTGTTACTCCGTGCTGGTGTTATGGAAGTGAAACTATTGACATGAAAAGTGATATTCCAAAAGCAATCTGGGGGTTTAATGGCACTGAAAGACCAGGTGCAGTTTACCTCGCTGCAGCACTGGCCGGACATACAATGAAAGGGCTGCCTGCTTTCGGGATATACGGACATGATGTACAGGATGCCGGTGACCGTTCAATACCGGAAGATGTCAGTGAAAAAATACTGAGATTTGTTCGTGCCGGACTTGCTGTATCATTAATGAAAGGTAAATCCTATCTCTCAATGGGATCGGTTTCAATGGGGATAGCAGGATCAATAGTACGTGAAGATTTTTTCCAGGAATTTCTTGGAATGCGAAATGAGTATGTTGATATGAGTGAATTCAACCGGCGGTTGACCGAGGAGATTTTTGATAAAGTGGAATTTGTAAAAGCACTTGAATGGACAAAGAAAAACTGCAAAGAGGGGAAAGATCTTAACTCTGCTCCAAAGTCCAGAAAACAAAAGGATAAAGAATGGGAAATTGTTGTTAAAATGACACTCATTGCACGTGATCTGATGGTCGGAAATCCAAAACTCAAAAAACTGGGCTTTGGTGAAGAGGCGCTTGGACATAATGCAATACTTTCAGGTTTTCAGGGTCAGCGGCAATGGACCGATCATATGCCAAACGGAGACTTTCTTGAAGCGATTCTCTGCTCGTCATTTGACTGGAACGGTATACGACCTCCATATCTTATTGCCACAGAGAATGATGCAATGAATGGTGTACCAATGTTGTTTGGGTATCTTCTTACAAATACAGCACAGATGTTCTCAGATATACGCACATACTGGAGCCCTGAAGCAATTAAAAGAGTCACAAGGATAAAGCCTGAAGGACTGGCATCAAATGGTGTAATTCACCTCATAAACTCAGGAGCATCTGCTCTTGATTTTTCTGGCAGACAAACCAGTAAGAAAGAGTCGTGTATTAAACCATTCTGGGAAATTACAGGAAAAGATACAGCTGCCTGTCTTGAAGCAACTCAATGGCCACCAGCCAATACAGGATATTTCAGAGGCGGAGGCTTTTCGTCACAGTTTGATACAAAAGGCATCATGCCAATCACTATTTCAAGAGTCAACCTGGTAAAAGGATTGGGACCAGTCCTTCAGTTGGCAGAAGGCTGGACAGTTGAACTTCCTGAAAAGATGAATAAGATCCTCACTGACAGGACAGATCCAACATGGCCTACAACCTGGTTTACTCCAAGGCTAACAGGCAAAGGACCTTTCAGTGATGTCTACTCTGTAATGTCTAATTGGGGAGCTAACCACAGTGCATCGAGCTATGGACATATCGGAGCCGACCTGATCACTCTTGCATCAATTCTGAGAATACCTGTTTGCATGCATAATGTGGTTGAGGAGAAAGTTTTCCGGCCAAGTTCCTGGAATGCCTTTGGGATGGATAAGGAAGGATCTGATTTCAGGGCATGTGAGACATACGGAGCATTGTATAAATAAGACTTTCACCTTATCCCCCATCCCCCTCTCCCAAGGGAGAAGGGAAGTAAAAAATAATCAAATAACTAAGCCCCTCCCTCTTGGGGGAGGGGTTGGAGAGAGATAAAAAAATAAGAAATAAATTGTGAGGTATGAATTAAAACATCTTTGTATTGATATTTAACATCACTAAAATATGGAAACACCCCTTGAAAACAGAAAAATAGAAATAGAACAGAAAACTCTTAACTATCTGAATACTACAAGAAAATGGGCCATGTTCCTTGCAATTATCGGTTTTATCTTTCTGGGTCTGCTAATTGTAATCGGACTCATCGCAGGAACTTTTCTTACAGCTTTTAGCTCGGGAGAAAAAGGTCTCGGAATTCCTGAATCACTTATGTTTGTACCCATTCTGCTTCTGACTGTAATCTGTTTTTTCCCTGTC
This sequence comes from Bacteroidales bacterium, assembly GCA_003141415.1. GTDB lineage: Bacteria > Bacteroidota > Bacteroidia > Bacteroidales > VadinHA17 > LD21. Next base: position 21,557 of record PLLX01000144.1, on the reverse strand, counting down.
CTTTTCTTATTCCGTTTTTCCAAACATGCTTCACATGCAATACAAACCCTTGATAAACTGACGCTTCATAAATCTTTTAAGAATCTAAAGTTCTATTTTGTGTATATCGGGATCCTTATAATTATTATTCTTTCATTTTATATCGTCGTATTAATTATTGCAGGATCTTCCTTGGCTTTTTTAAAAGGGCTGGGATAATCCTGTATCTTCTTTTATCTTGATCCCTGTTTTCAAATCAAAATAAATATCGCGTATATTTAATTCATTTCAGATTAACTCTTTACATATGCTAAAAAGTGATACAGTAATTGTCTTCGACTGTGGTGCGACAAACATAAGAGTTATAGCAATCAACAGCAAAGGTGAAATTCTGGCATCTGAATCATTCCCTAACCGGACCAGGCCTGATCCCTTTTATCCGTCTTACAGGATATGGGACATTAATGATATCTGGGATAAAATGTGCAGTGCATCTCAAAAAGTGATCAGTCAGATTAATGTCAATCGGATAACCGGTGTTACAGTAACTACTTTTGGCGTTGACGGAACTCTATTTGACAACTCAGGGAAAATGCTCTACCCGGTGATATCATGGCAGTGTGATCGAACTAATTCAATAATGTTAAATATAGACAAATATCTGTCTATTAATGATTTATATTGCGAAAGTGGAGTTCTTCCATTCTCATTCAATACAATCAGTAAACTAATATGGTTCGTCGAACAAAAGCCTGAAATAGTTGAAAAGAGCTCCACATTTCTTTTCATGCCGTCAATATTCTCCTTTTTATTAACAGGTGAGATGGCTAATGATACAACTATGGCGGGTACATCAATGTTTACCAATCTCAAGACAAGGGGTTTCTCGGGAAACATTTTAAGAAGAATCAAATTCCCGTTTGAAAAAATTGTGTCTCCCGTTGAAGCCGGAACTATTATCGGAAAGATCAATTCCAAGGCTTCTGTCAGGACAGCCCTCCCGGAGGGAATTCCTGTCGTGGCAACAGGCCATGATACTCAATTCGCAATTTTCGGATCAGGAGCTGAAAAAAATCAGCCTGTCCTCAGCTCAGGAACATGGGAAATCCTTATGGTACGATCTGAAGAATTCAGGTCAGGCAAAGAGCAGATGGAAATGGGTATAACGACCGAACTTGACTCGAGACCTGGTTTGTATAATATAGGTAACCAATGGATTGCTTCGGGCATTCTTGAGTGGGCCCGAAGGATTTTATACAATGAAATCAAGAATAATGTTTACGAATTTATGGTCTCAGGTGCAGAAAAGGTTCCATCCGGCTGCAATGGAGTAAAAGTCATTCCAAATTTTTATCAGGCGCTAAAGGGCAATACAGGAGGCCAGATACTCGGCCTTACAATGGAATCGACCCGCGGCGAAATATTCCGGGCAATTCTTGAGGCACTTTCTGCAAGACTTGCCGAGGGAAAGAGAGCCCTTGAAATTGCAGGAGGATTTAAAACTGAAAACATCCTGTGTGTTGGAGGCGGGTCAAAAAACAGACTCTGGAACCAGTTAAGAGCTGACTACACAGGTGTTCCCCTGAAAATTATCGATCATAAAGAAACAACGGTCCTTGGTGCTTCATTATTCGTCCAGGCAGCTTGCGGCAATGCAGCATCGGCAGAGGAGGCAAGATCAGCAATTAATTATAAAACGCAGATAATTGAACCAGCATAATAATTAAGATATGGAAACAGCGTACTTCAACGGAAACTTTCTGCCCAAAGATGAAATTAAAATCAGTCCTGATGACAGGGGATTTCTCTTTGCTGATGGCATTTATGAAGTGGTAAGATGGTATGAAGGTTTTTTTTATGACATGAACAGCCATATAACAAGGTTGAAAAGAAGTCTGAGAGAACTGAGAATTAACTGGCCCGATGCAGATTCGTTTCCAACCTTTGCCAATGATCTTTTGAAACTAAATAAGCTCGAAAACCGACCGGCAATGGTATATCTCCAGGTAACCAGGGGTGCAGCCAGGCGAAGTCATTCTTTCCCGCCACCCGAAGTTCGACCAACATCATACGCGTATGCATGGGCCTTTATTCCTGACATTCAGTTAAAAGAAACCGGCATAAAGGTCATGTTAAAGGAAGATATCAGGTGGAGCAGATGCGATATAAAATCAGTGGCTCTTCTTCCCAATACCCTGAGTTTTCAGGAAGCATGTGAAAATGGATTGAAAGAATGTATTTTCGTCAGAAACGGGCTTATTACAGAAGGATCTCATTCAAATATCTTCTTCGTGATTGACGGTACTCTTTTTACTCATCCTGAATCAAATCACGTTCTTTCAGGAATTACACGGAAAAATATTTTAAGGATTGCACAGGAGTCAGGAATTAGAATCAGGGAAGAAGCTGTACAGGAAAACAGGATCAGATTTGTAAGAGAGGCATTTATTACAAATACTTCAGCAGAAGTTACTCCGGTCACAGAACTTGGTGGAAACACTATTGGTGAAGGAGTCCCCGGACCTGTAACCAGATTAATCCGTGATAAATTCGAAAGTGAGATAAAAGCATTCAAAGGCTGAATATCTTTATATCTTAAATGCATGATTTTTTTATCTTTGCACAAATTTTCTAATCAGAATGAGCAATATGAATTTAAGCGAACAGGAGCAGATCCGAAGGGCATCTGTCGATGAACTCAGAAAACTTGGCATAGATCCCTACCCTGCTGCTGAATATAGAACCAACGTTTTTGCACAGGATATTCTCGAAAATTACAGTCCCGAAAAAAACAGTTTCCAGGAGGTGAGTCTTGCCGGTCGCATAATGAACAGACGCATAATGGGTAATGCTTCATTTGCAGAACTTATGGACTCTTCAGGCAGGATACAGATATATTTCCGTCGCGATGATATCTGCCCCGGCGAAGATAAAACTATGTACAATATTGTATTTAAGCGTCTTCTCGATATCGGTGATATTATCGGAGTTAAAGGGCATGTATTTAAAACCCAGATGGGAGAAACGACTGTTCATGTGGATGAGTTTACAGTCCTCAGTAAATCAATCCGGCCGCTACCCATAGTCAAAGAGAAAGATGGAATCTTTTTTGATGCAGTTACTGATCCCGAGATGCGTTATCGTCAGCGTTATGTCGATCTTATTGTAAATCCTCAGATACGTGATGTATTCAGAAAAAGGACTCAGATTATTCAATCTATGCGCGAATTGTTTAACTCAAAGGGTTATCTTGAAGTTGAGACACCTATTCTGCAACCTATTCCCGGAGGGGCAGCAGCCAGACCTTTCATTACCCACCATAATACTCTCGATATGCCTCTCTATCTGAGAGTTGCAAATGAACTCTATCTGAAGCGGCTCATTGTCGGTGGCTTTGAGGGTGTATATGAATTTGCCAAGGATTTCCGTAATGAAGGAATGGACCGGACCCATAACCCGGAATTCACTGTAATGGAAATATATATCGCGTATAAAGATTATAACTGGATGATGACTTTTACAGAAGAGATAGTAAAAAAAGCTGCTCTTGATCTTCATGGAAAGACTGAAATTTTATACGGAGATAAACTCATCAATCTTAACCCCCCATTTAAAAGGATCAGCATGACTGACGCCATAAAGGAAAATACGGGCATTGATATATCGGTGCTGGATGAAGCCGGACTCAGGGGAGTCTGTGATAAACTTGATGTTCCAAACACAGCATCAATGGGAAAAGGGAAACTTATAGACGAGTTATTCGGTGCCAAATGCGAGCATAATTATATACAACCAACCTTTATTATTGACTATCCTACCGAAACATCCCCTCTCACTAAAATGCATCGCAGCAAACCAGGTGTGACAGAACGGTTTGAACTGATGATTAATGGCAAGGAGATTGCCAATGCCTATTCCGAATTAAATGATCCGATCGATCAGATGGAAAGGTTCCAGGACCAGCTCAGATTATCTGAGAAGGGTGATGACGAAGCTATGTTCATCGACCTCGATTTTATACGAGCTCTTGAATATGGCATGCCGCCCACATCAGGCATGGGTATTGGAATCGACAGACTGACAATGCTTCTTACAAATCAACCATCAATACAGGACGTGTTACTATTTCCCCAGATGAAGCCGGAAAAGAAATCAATTTCTGACCCTGATGAAAAATACACTGAAAAAGGAATTCCGGCAGAATGGGTTGACCCGCTGAAAAAGCTGGGATTCACAACTGTAGCAAAGCTAAAAGAAGTGGAAAAAGCCGGGAAACTTGCCAACGACCTGAATGGATTTAACAAGAAAAATAAACTCGGTTTGTCAGGATTAAGTCCGCAGGCAGTTGAGGAATGGCTGAAATAAATCGTTTACTTCTCAGATTCTTTTAATCTCAGATTCTCGAAAGAGGTTACCAGTTTTTGTAAAAGATTAAAATACAGAGCAATATAGTATCCAAGGTTAACAACCCATAATAAAATCAAATTGAACCAATAGGTATCAATTTGAAGATTCCCGACCTGTTTATAAGGAGCATAAAATTGCGCCCGGCCATATCTTGAAAGAGGCTTCATATAGCCCGGTTCACATTTCTGAATAATTCTATTATCAGTTTCTTTAAATTGATCAACTCTAAATCTGTCCAAAACATAAGTCTCTAATTGTTTATTATAATAATTGTTTTTCAGGTTAATGAACTCTTCTTTTCCGATTTTTGCCTCAATTGATTTTGTTACTGAATCTTTTCTTGCCACGAATATTTTACGAACCTGCCGGAACTTTCCAGCTAAACTGTCAAGATATTTTCCTGCCTCTTTCCCTGCTTCAGGATTAAAATTTTCTACATTAAGTGATGCTTTCCACTTTCCCGGAATTGGACCAAAACCTGCTAAATCATTCAGCTTTTCAATATAATAGTTAAGTTTGTAAAAATCATTCTTTACTGTTTCCCGGAAGGGTAAACTGTCTTTACGAATTTGACACTCCCTTAGATCAACTTTAAGGGCATTTATAAGGAGTGGTGAGTACCAGTCATTCTGGCTTATTTCCAGATCGTATCTGAAAAAATTTCTATCATATTTATTGTTTTTAAACTGCTCCATAGCCAACGCTTCAAACGACCAGCGTGCTGTCATCATATCACCAATAACCGGAACAAATTCGCTGGAAGTAAAGCTGCCCTGATGAAGCTTGTCAAATTTCACGAAAACACCGCTGAACAGTAACTGGGGAATAATAATGACTGGGATAAGGCTATAAATTGTTATTACTGAATTAAATGCCGATGAAATGTTTAACCCCAGCATATTTGCCAAACAGGATGTTGTAAATAATACAAACCAATATGAAAAAGCCATTCCCTTAATCTCCAGAATGAAGTTACCAATCAGAACAAATGATATTGTCTGAATTGCTGATATTAAAAACATTATCATGACCTTGGAATTCAGGTAACTGAACCAGCTGAGATTAAGAAATGACTCACGTTTAAGTATTTTTCTGTCTTTCACAATTTCTTCTGCACTGATTATCAGGCCTACAAAGAGAGAAGTAAGAACACACATAAAAAGATATGCCGGCAGGTTCTCATTTTCGCTGAAAATGTACTCTCCATTTACAGTATATTTAGTAAAATATGCCAGCAGAAAAGCCAACAGAGGTGCCACAAGAAGACTGGTCAAAAGAGATTGTGTATTCGCTAACTTGGATAATATATCACGGACAAAAAAGATCTTTGACTGTTTTATCAGACCAGGGATGGTATAATAATTTTCAGGAATAATCCGGTTCTCATGAAACACTTTTTGTTTTATTTTTTCTGAAATTCCATCAAATTTTTCAGCCCATTCCTTCGGTGTGACTTTCCTTATATGAGTATGTTTCCCATTCTCATTGACAACTTTGGCTTCTATTATCTGAAGCAATTGATCGGAGTTTATATTTCCACAGACAATACATTGATCTTCATCTGGATTTGCATAACTGGCCTTTGTTTTAAAATATACAATCGCTTCTGAAGGATTACCATAAAAAATCTGATATCCTCCCTTGTCGATAATCATAATTTTATCGAACATTTTGTAAAGGTCGGAACTTGGCTGATGAATATTGATGATTACAAGTTTTCCCCTGTATGTCTGTTCTTTCAGTAAATTCATTACTATTTCAGAATCGACTGATGAGAGACCTGAAGTAGGTTCATCAACAAAGAGGATTGTTGGTTCCCGGATTAATTCAAGAGCAATATTCAATCTTTTTCTCTGTCCGCCGCTTATTACTTTATTGAGGCTATTGCCAACTTTCAGATTTCTGATCTCATCAAGGTCCAGTTCTGTCAGAGTCTGGTTAACAACATCCAGCAATTTACCTTCAGAAAGGTTATCAAGACACATTTTTGCGCTGTAATAAAGATTTTGCCAGACTGTAAGCTCTTCAATCAGCAGATCGTCCTGCGGAACAAAACCAATGACACTTTTCAGATGGATTTTTCCTTCATCCGAATAGAGATTATATCCGTTTATCAGTACTTCACCACTTTGAGGTTTTGTAATTCCGCTTAAAACATTCAAAAGGGTTGTCTTACCAACACCACTACCTCCTAAAATGCCTACGATGGTACCCGATTCTTCATGAAAATTGAAATTCTGAATTCCAAATTCACTGTTCTTAAACCTTAGGTAAACATCTTTAGCGTCCAGCGATATTTTAAGCTTAAATGTTTCCTCACTGAAAACACTTGTGATATCATTATAATATATTGTATTAATGCCTGAACCTCTGATTGTAGAACCATGATCATATGTATAACTCTGATCTGGAAATATATTCTGACCATTCAAAAAGAGATCTTCTTTTCCTGAGTATCTTAAAATATATGTATTAGTACTTACCAGGTAAAGCAGAAAAATTCTATCTCTGAGATTTTCCTTAAATAAATGTTTAACTTCCTCATATTCACATTCATTTTTATTATCAATAATCATTACTCTGTTTTTCTCCGATACATCACTTACAGATTTCAAAATAAAACATTTTATGTTCTGAAATTCTGTATGCGGTATATTAAAAGCTGTTGACACAGTTTCCAGGAACTCCAGCTCATTTTCAGTTATTTGAGCACCAAACAAAATAAAATCCATAAGCTGGACAATTACATATATCTTTTGTCTTTGATCCAACTCTTCATTTATCTTTTCACATATACCTAAAATCCTCACTGCAGTAAGAGATGTACGTTTCTTGTCTTTGATACTTCCTCTGTCAATTTTTTCTAAATTATATTGTATGAGGTATTCATCAAACATTTCCATATACCTTTTCACAAATTCATTATTTAGCTGGCGTGACAGGAATAATCTTACAATATCCTTTTCCCTGCTTGAGATCTCAGAAATATTATGAACATCACTGATCAATGCAAATAACTGCATGAGTGCTTTTAAAATTGGTTCAATCATCGGTCAGATAATTATTTTCAACTTCAACTTTAAAACTATATCTTTTAAACATTTATCTTTGTTTTAAGTTATTCAAGATAATAATAATTATGCATTTAGAAAAATATTTCAGCCCGTTCAACAAGTTTTGATATCAATCTTTGATTTACAGGCCCGTATTTTCAGGTGCATAAAATTAACAATAATTAGATGTCCGAAACGCGAATATTTCTGGATTATAGGGGACCGCTGGATTTTGCGGTAACAGATTCACTCTTAGATAAACTTAAGAAAATCAGGGAGTATAAAGATTTGAATAAAACAACCGGAAAAAGGGTTTATTCAATGGTTGTAGAATGCCTTGAAAACATCTGTAAACACGTTGATTTGAATTTATTGAATAATCCGGTAATGTACTCCCATATCTCTGTTGGAAAGGAAAACAACAAAATTATTATTAAAGCCGGCAATCCGGTGACAAAAGATGCAAAGGACAACATTGCCAGCAGACTCGATCATCTTAATAACTCGGATGAAACGACTTTGAAGGCTTTATATGAAAATAAAATAATGAGCGATCTTCAGATCGATGATATATGTGCCGGACTTGGTTTTATTTATATAGCCTTAAAATCAGGAAACAAAATAATCTACAGTTTTAGTCCTTTAAATAATGGCTATCTATATTTTGAATTACAAATTACTCTAAATACATAAATCATGAGAAAGTTGATTATTGAGCAAAAAGCCAGCTCACCAAAGGTCATACTTGATCCTGAAAAAAGAATCTACATCATCTCAGGTGAATCAAGACCTCCTGACGTCAGGGAGTTTTATGGCGAGATTCTCATATGGCTGGAAGAATTCAGCTACCATCTCAACAAATCGGACGACAAGAAAGATCCGGTTATATTTAACTTTAATTTTGAATATTTTAATTCCTCATCGGGTAAATTAATACTTGATATATGCAAGATTTTGGCCGGTCTACATTTAAAGGGCCTTAATATTAAAGTTAACTGGCATTTTGAAAAGGAGGATCTCGATATGCTTGAGGCCGGGAAAGAGATGTCGAGGATTGTTAAATTTCCATTTGAATATGTGGAATCTGAAATAAACTAATATCTCTGCCGGCATTTTTACTCACAAGTTAGGGGACCTAAATAGTTTGGAAGTATATCAGGAAATCAAATGTTATTAAGAAACTCATATAATTCCGATAATCAGTTAATTCAGAATAAGCTTCCTGATAAAAAAGATTATATGAAACTCTTTATTAATCCGCTTGCGGAAAGTCTTTATCAGGATTTTAGGAAATCAGGTTATGCAATACAGTTTTCTGAGAACTTCGATAAAGAATTTGAAAAGCTAACAATAGCTGAACAATCATTCTGGTATGACCTGGCAGCAGAAATACCAGATAAATTCAGAACATTAAATCTTTTCATCCGTCACTTTGAAGATTTTTGCCGGACCTGTATCATTACTGACGATGAGGTAAGAGTACTTGCCCAGAAAGATCAAGATATCCTTCTGTCTAACAAATCGTTTCAGAGTTCAATTAAGGACCCGCAGAAATTTTTCGTTGAACTTAATTATTTAATTCCTTTCGAACTTAAAAAGATCGGGTATGAAATTATCCGTTATGAAGAGGCTTTTGAGATTAATATTATAATGATCAGAAAACTTGCCAGGGCAATTCATTCAAGATATCTGCATGAGATTAAGAACCAAACCATAAAAGCAGACAATTACATTTTTTATAATCCGGGGAATTTGGAAAATCAGTATGTCTCTGATTTTGATGATCTGCCGGATGATATTAAATATTCTAATATCGATAATGCGGTCCATATTCCAACGAAATTATTATCAATCGGATACAAAATCAGACAAGTTAAAAAAGGCTTCAGGCCTTTTGCTCTTCATCTGAATCAGGAGGAAATTGAAACTATGGCGAGGGTAGAGCATATCAGGTGGAGCTGGGAAAAGCGATTAAATGGCTGGGCTTACGGTAACTATAAAGATGAACTTAAGAAAACTCATCCAAGTTTAATCCCGTATGAACAATTGAGTGAATCTGAGAAACAAAAGGATCGTGAACTTGTGAAATTAATCCCGGCATTCTTACATGATATTGACTATGAGGCGTTTCCCGTATCACCAAACCGTATCAAAAAACTATCATATGCAATAAAACCTCAGAGTAGTATTCATAAGATTTTAGATGAAACAAGAGAAATGAATACCCAGATAAGAAATCTTGTATCTCTGACTCCGGAGCTTGAAGAAATGGTGAGAATAAGGAACAAAAAGATAGAAGAGGCTATCAGCGAGGTGGAGGGCAGCTATAATTATGCCCAGCATATACAGGAGACTTTTTTACCTCATGATCTTTATATCAGGGAATGCTTCACTGACAGTTTTGTCTTGTTCAAACCCAAGGATATTGTTAGTGGTGACTTTTACTTTTTCAGCCGACAGGAGGATCTGATCATTTTTGCTACAATTGATTGTACCGGGCATGGAATTCCTGGTGCTCTCCTTAGTACATTAGGTTATGGTATATTAGACCAGGCAGTGAATGAAATAAAACTGACTGACCCATCCTTAATACTGCATCATCTCTACAGCAAGATACACAGGTTTCTGCGAAACGATGCAGAAGGAACAGGTATTTCGGATGATATGGATATTATTCTTTGTACTCTGGATATCAGGACCAACGCACTAAGTTACTCCGGCGTTAAAAACCCTTTATATCGTATTACAAAAGGTGAACTGATTGAATACCAGGCTCAGAATACAACTAATGATAATTGTGAGAAAGAGGATTGCCAGTATATATCAACAAAGATTCAATTGGAGATTTCCGATACAATATATTTGTGTTCAGATGGCTTTTCAGATCAGTTTGGCGGAAAGCGCCATAAGAGATATCAGTCCGGTAGACTAAAAAGCTATTTACAAAGTCTCCTGGATTGCTCGATGTCTGAACAAAGTGACAGGTTATATCAGGAAATCGAACAATGGAGGGAAGAAAATAATGAAGATCAGACTGATGATATCCTGGTAATAGGAATCAGGATATAAGGTTTAACCAGATAGCTTTATATCGCGACTATTGGTCAATAATCGATACTAAATAACTCCATATAAAAAGTTTATAGCTGATAATTCTTTTGCTTTAACGTGAACTATGCTGTTTATGTGTTGTTTAGATAATTAGAACGACGCATAAGGTCGTATTAAAATTATATTTCTGTTATGCCAAGCATTGTTCAAGGTTACGAATATGATATCTTCATAAGCTACCGTCAGAAAGACAATCAGTATGATGGTTGGGTAACTGAGTTTGTCGGTAATCTTAAGAGGGAACTTGATGCAACCTTTAAAGAAGAGATCAGTGTTTATTTTGATTTCAATTCACATGACGGTCTTTTGGAGACCCATGATGTAAATGCTTCACTTAAAGAGAAGCTTAAATGTCTGATTTTCATTCCGATTATCTCTCAAACATATTGTGACCTAAGAAGCTTTGCCTGGCAACATGAGTTTTGTGTGTTTAATAAAGTGGCAAATGAAGATCTGTTTGGAAGAGATATCAGATTGAATAATGGCAACGTGGCGAGTCGGATTCTTCCTGTAAAAATTCATGACCTCGATGATAAGGACACAACAATTCTGGAAAGTGAATTAGGTGCAGTGCTCAGAGCTATTGAGTTTATTTTCAAATCCCCTGGAGTTAACAGGTCCCTTACTCCATCAGATAATCCGGATAAGAATCAAAATCATACATTTTACAGAGACCAAATCAATAAAGTAGCGAATTCGATTCAAGAAATTATTAGAGGCATAAAGAAGATAGAAAATTTGACTACCGGTGCCACCTCCAATGAATCTCTGATTTCAAAAACCAGAAAATTGCCTTTCAGAAAAAAATTGACAACAAGAAATGTTCTAAGAGCAATTATTGTATATATACTTACTGCTGTGATCTTCTGGAAAATTGTAGTTATTAGTTCCGCCCTTCTTAACCTGACAGAAAATACCGTTCGTCTCATCTATCTATTGCTCATTGTTTTATTTCCCTTTGCCATACTCATGGCCTGGTTGTACGAGAGAAGCCCAATGGGATTCATCAGGATAGGTTCTGTTGCTTCATTAGGAAACCCTTTTACGGATGAACAAAAGAAACCATTCACGAGCAATACTTTCATCTCTCTTTTATTGATGATTACCGTTGCTTTGTTCTTACTATTTCCAAAGGTGGGCAAGACCCAGTCGCCGACCCGTATTGCTAATGTTGATAAATCTATTGCCGTATTGCCTTTCGTCGATTTAAGCCCAGATCACGATAAAGAATATTTCAGTGATGGTATGATGGAAGAAATCCTGAATAACCTGTACAAGATTGGGGATTTGAAAGTTACATCAAGGACTTCTTCCATGCAATACAAAGGTGAGACAAAGAAATCAATTAAAGAAATAGCAGCAGAACTTGGAGTGGCAAATATTCTGGAAGGGAGTGTCCGTCTATATAAAAATACTGTTCGTATTACCGTTCAGTTAATAAGGGCTGGAACAGATGAACATTTATGGGCAGAAGACTATGACAGAAATTTTTCGGATATCTTTTATATACAAAGTGAAGTGGCTCAGGAGGTAGCAAAAGCGCTGAAAGCCGAGATCAGTCCTGAAGTCAAACGTATAATTGACTTGAAACCGACAACGAATCCGGAAGCATATAATCTTTACTTGAAAGCGGAAAATTTGGGCTATTTCAATGAAAATGATAAAAATAAGGCATTGGAACTATACAAAAAAGCAATTGAATTGGATCCGGACTTTAGCCTTGCTTATTCGGCCATAGGGTTCATATTAACCACAGGTGCCACTTATATTTCATCTTCCAAAGGGCTGAATCTGCAGGAGACCTGGAAAATTGCAAAACCGTATTTTGAAAAGGCCCTTGCAATAAATCCGGATAATGGTGAAGCTCATTATCTCTTTGCATGGTCATTGTTATGGTTTGAATGGAACTTTAAGGCTGCTTATAAAGAGTATAAGGAAGCCCGGCGTATATTTCCAAACTATAGCTGGACTGATTACCATTTAGCTCTGGGCCAATTTGATGAAGCTTATGAAGGAGCCATTAATAATATTGATTTTGATTCAAAAAATGCATTATCCTGGACTGGAATCATAACCAGCTCATATTTTGCCAATCATGACCCGGAAAATGAAATCAGGAAAGCGCTCACTATCCCTATCATAAGAGATAACATTTATGTTCGCTCGGAATCAGCTCGCATTTACATGTATTTGAAAGAATATGATGAGGCTATTTCCCTTACTAAAGAATTACTTAAAGACTTCCCGAAAGTTGAATCTCCCCGCCTTGATGCAGTTCAGGCCATCTCATATTTTAACACAAATCGACCTGCTGAAACAAGCAGGATCATTGCGAAACTCAAGCAAAGAAGTGAAGTGAATGCAGGGGGAAGCCCTTCATTTCACCTTGCCATGATCTACGCTCAAATGGGTAAAATAAATGATGCCTTTAAATGGCTGGAAAAAGCCTATCGCGATCATGAAGTGGAAATGTACTGGCTTAAGGTCGAACCGGCTTTCGACCCTCTTCACTCAGATCCCCGCTTGAAGACGATGCTGGATAAGATCGGATACCCTTAGAGGTTTATTTCTGTTTCAACGGAGTTGAGCGCAATATATATCTGTGCTTAAGGTTCGAAGGACAGACAACAGTTTAATAACTTACCGATATGGCAATTTTGCCCAATTTTGAGTACGACATTTTTATAAGTTACCGCCACAACGATAACCGCTCCGGTTGGGTAACGGAGTTTGTAAAAGCATTACAGGAAGAGCTTGCAGCCACAATAAAGGAACCTGTCTCCGTTTACTTCGACACCAACCCGCATGATGGTTTGCTCGAAACACACAATATAGATAAAAGCCTGGAAGGTAAACTCAAGTGCCTGATTTTCATTCCAATTATTTCTCATACCTATTGTGATCTAAAGAGTTACGCCTGGCTAAACGAGTTTTGCGCTTTTAATAAATCAGTTAAGACAGATCAGTTCGGAAGAGACATCAGACTAACCAGCGGAAATGTAGCCAGCAGAATATTGCCCGTAAAGATTCATGATCTTGACTCAGAAGACAATACGCTTCTTGAGAATGAACTGGCTGGTGTTATGAGAGCGGTTGAATTTATCTACAAAGAGACTGGGGTAAATCGCCCTCTTAAACCGACAGACAATAAAATTGATAATCAAAACAAAACGGATTATAGAAATCAGGTTAACAAAGTGGCAAATGCTGTTAAAGAAATTATCGGAAGTCTGAAAAGATCTTCATCGACAAATTCTAAATCAAGTGTACCCCTTATTCCAGTTAAAAAAACTATCAAAGGTAAATTTAAAAATACGAGTAACTCTCTTAAAATACTTTTTGCCCTCGTTTCAATCATCGTTGTTATTTTAGCAGCTCTCTTATTGAATAAATATTACTTTTCAGAAAAGAGTTCAATATATCTTTTTACCCTTTTATCATTACTCATTTTTGCTTTGGCGGCCCTCTTATTGAATAAATATTACCTGACGGAAAAGGGCTCGGAAGACAAGTATAAAAGTAATATTACGACTAACCCTGAAGCTTATGACTGGTTCAAGAAAGCTGAATTCAGGCTCACTCCGGAAGACAATTGCGATATAGACTCTTGCATTTACTTTCTAAAGAAAGCCATTGATGCTGATTCCTCATTTGCTCTGGCACATGCAGAACTCTCCAGAGCCTATTCATTCAAAAACTATTTTATAGATCCGAATAGCAGGTATGACGAAAAAGCTTTTGTAGAAGCAGAAAAGTCACTCTATTTAAATCCTGATCTGGCGGAGGGTTATTTTGCGAAAGCCTATTGTACCTGGACTTTCCAGAACAAGTTTCCTCATGAAAAAGTCATCCGTGAATATAAGAAAGCAATTTCCTTTAAGCCCGACCTGGATGAAGCCTATCACTACCTTGGTGTAGTATATATGCATGTCGGATTAATGCAGGAGTCAATCGATGCAATAAAAAAAGCAGTTCAGATTAATCCCGACAATAAGATTGCTTCACTTGATTTAATAACATGTTATTTCTTAATCGGAAAGAAACCAGATCTTGAACAAACGATAGATTTATTTAAACGGACACCTGATCATCTTCTTTCGCCAATGAGGGCTTCTTTTTGGGCAATTGCACTTATCACTCTCGACCGGTATGTTGAAGCTGATAATATTTTATCTGCCGGTATCAAGAGAATTTCATCAGACCTCTTTCTTAATAGTGCGCTGGCAATATTCCTTGCAAAAAACGGTGATAGAACCGGTGCCTTAAAAAGCATTGAATTCTGTGAAAAAAGCAATTTAAATACCGGGCATTTTCATCATGCAGTATATAATATTGCAGTGGCTCATGCCTTGCTGGGCAATTATCAGGAATCTGTGGATAAGCTTTCATGGGTAGCTGAAAATGGTTTCCCTAATTATACTTTTTTTCGTGATGACCAATTGCTTAAATCGTTGCATCAATATGTACCATATAATGAATTGCTGAAAAAATTAAAAATCTCCTGGGAAAGGTTCAGGCAGGTTGCGAATAAATAGCCATAAAAACAAATTATATTCACATATTCAATAAAATGGTGATTAAAATGCAAACCATGAAAACAAAAAAAGCAGACTTATTAATCATCCTTATTTTGATTCAGGGTCTGATAAGTTTATCGTTTTTAAACAATGATGATTTTTTTTCAATTATCATACTTCCCGACACCCAGCATTACACTTCCAGCTACCCTGAAATGATTTATAAGCAGATGAACTGGATTGTTGAGAATAAAAATCTTCTCAATATTCAATATGTTGTCCATCTTGGCGATATTACAAACAACAATAAGGAATCTGCATGGGAAGTCGCCGACAAGTCATTTAAAATCCTGGAAGATGCAGGAATTCCTTACTCCATCGTTTACGGAGACAATGACATGAAAAACCCGGATAAAAATTATTATGATGGCACTCGGCATACAGAATTCCTTCACAAGTATTTCCCGGTATCGCGTTTTGATAAACCCGGTTCGTGGTGGAGCGGAGGCTTCTATGACCCGGATAAGATTGATAACTATTATTGCCTTTTCAATTACAAAGAGTACAAATTTTTAATCATGAATCTTGAGCTGGCCCCGCGGAGTGCAGTTTTAAAGTGGGCTGACAATATAATTTTCCAAAATGCTTCAAGACAAGTTATTCTGGTCACGCATGATTATCTTAACAGAAACGGAAAGCGGCTGGATGATCTTAATACATTTGGAATGGACGGAAAAGATAACAATGGCAAATTAAAGGGCAATAATGCAGAGGAGGTATTCAAAAAAATTGTAAAAAGAAGCCCTAATGTAATTCTGGTTTTATGTGGCCATAAAGAAGGCACTTTTCAAAAAGAAGTCAGAATAGAAGGATCCTCGGATTCAGTAAAAACCAGGAAAGTGTTCGAAATTCTGAGTGACTTCCAGGATGAAAAAATAAAAGGATCCGATGAAAAATCTGGCAAGGGATTGCTCCGGGTGTTAAAAATTTATCCTGAAAAGAACGAAATTGGAATATCAACCGTTAGCGCTTTGACAGGGAAGACCAAAGAGGAAGAAATACTCTTATCTTTGGGAGAATAACTGAATCTTAATAGTACCTTTAAATATTATCTGAATACCAGAAATGGAAATGGCCGGATTAGAAAAGATACCAATTACTGTGGGTGTTGTGGGTCATCTTGATGTGATAACTACTCAGAAACATAAACTGCAGATCGAACTTTTGTTTAAAGATCTGTTTGCAAAATATCCCAATTCTCCTGTTTATTTGTTTTCTTCAGTTGCAGAAGGTGCTGACAGATTTGTTGCTAATATTTTTTTAGATCTGAAAAAAAACAATGAAGAATATAAAAAGAGATTTGAACTGATTATTCCTTTGCCTTTTGAAGATGAAGAATATAAAAATGGCTTTGATGACAATTCTGATAAAGAATTTGAATATTTCCTGAAACAGGCAAAAAGTAAGTTTTGCATAGGTTGTAACTGCAAAAAAATTGACAGGGCAGAGCATTATCTTGAAACAGGAAAATTTGTGGCAGACAGTTCTCTGATATTAATAGCGCTCTGGGACGGGCAGGAAGGGAAAAAGGGAGGAACAGCTGATATTGTAAAGTATAAGAGAACGGGAGATGACAGTGATGTGGCAAAAAGTACATTTGAATATGACGGAAGTGTTTTTGTATTGCCCTGCAACAGAAAGACAACCTGTGGTAATGTTTCAGCTATTCAGACACAAGATATTGAATTATCGCTTGAAACGGTTTTAAAAGATTCTTCAATCAATGAGGCTCTTGAGAAAATCGAGGAGATCAATTCTGATTCATTAAAAATAAGTCAGAAATCTCACTCAAGGTTACAAAGCCTTCTAATCAGCAATCCTGAAAAACTTGATGCCCCTCATAAATCACTTCTAAACTGGTATTCAGTTTTAGATGTATTATCACTTCGGTTTCATAAAAGATATATGCATACTGTCATCTGGTTGTTTGTAACCGGATTATTTATAGTAGTGTCACTGACGATCTACACCAATCTGTGGCTGAACAAGGTTGTCCTTGCAATTACCATGCTTCTTATTGTGCTGGCAGGTATTATTTATTTTTATTCCAGGATAACAAAAGATCACTCTAAATATCTATATAACAGAACACTGGCAGAAGCTTTGAGAATTCAGTTTTACTGGAACATTGCAGGCATAAATCACAATGTTTCTGATTATATTTTAAGAATACACAGGAAAGAGTTTACATGGATCGAGCATATTCTTTCATCAATATATGGGATTACTTATAATAGCAGGCCAATAACTTCCTCGGCGATCAGCAGTCTGACTACAAATTGGGTGAAAAATCAGGTAGATTTCTTTGAATCATCAATCAGGAAAATGACTCAGAAACTGGCTCAATATCATTTAATTTCAAACATTTCTTTCATTGTTGCTTTTGCGCTTCTTCTTTCCATTTTCTTTTTAGAAAACTTCTATAAAATAAACAAATACATGGATTCTCTTCAGGTAGTTATAGGAACATTGTTAAGTATTTTTGCCCTGATCAGAGCTTTTATTCAAATTAAAGGCTATGACCAGTTGCTTAATCAATATGATCTGATGAATGTACTTTACCAGAAAGCCGAAGCAAAAATTAACCACGTAAGCTCAGCACTAAAGGATACAGATGAGCAATATGCCTATCTTAAAGAACTGTTTTTTATTATAGGGCAGGAAGCCCTGATAGAAAATGGTAACTGGTATCTGATCCTGAAGGAGAAGGAACCGGGGATTGAGGGTATCTGATATTTACATTACCTGCTTCTAAAAGGCATAAATCAGTTTATGTGGTTTTATCCTTATAGTAAATATCCAATAATGCTCTTTTCCTTTTAAAATTGATTCTACGGATTTTCACCTTCAGAACTTCTCTTCCGGTCCTTACAGAAACATCCTTCAAAAACTTCTCTTTTTTCTCCGGTTTAAGTAAATCAAGCCTATCATAAATAATTGATTGCCTTTCAGACCTGTATTTAATTAAGAACTCCTCCAGTATATATGCTGAAACAATAATTATTATGTTAATGATCAAAATCCCTGACAAAGGGAATTTAAGCACTCTTAATGAATTGATCAGTGAAATCCCGATAGTTGTAAAGGTATATGCCATATCCTTGACACTAAAATTCATTGTTCTGAATCTGAGTATTGAGAAAACAGCAAATAAACCAAAAGCAAAAGTCATATCCAGGAATACTGTTCCCAGCATAGAACATATAAAGAAGACCATTATACCCATAAGAAAAAAGGTAAATAAAAACTTCACCTTCTTATAATATCTGAAATAAACAACCCTGATAAGAATGAAAAGAAAAACAATGTCGATTGCAAATCGCCACATGATACCCACAAAGACTGGGTTATTCAAACTAAAAAAACCGGAAGGTATGTTATCATGCATAATACGAATATTTTAGGGTTAAAAATTTTTGCAACTATTCATTAAATTGTACAGAATAATATCGCATTTACCTACCAGCTGATCAAAGAATCCATCAAGATAACCAGTTATATCCTTTTTTACATTCTTATTTACATAAGGGAAATCATTGATAACCATGTAAAACTCATCTTTCTTTTCCAAAAATAAATCAAGTTCTTTCTGATAAACTTCTCTACTCCGGCATACTCCCAGGAAAATTCGTTCACGTACATTCTCAGTCCCGATTTCTTCTGTAGGAATTGCATACGTTGGATTCACAAGTCCTGACCAGTCAAAATCGTGCGGAATTGCTATCCCAAGACCATATGGGTCAAAACCAAGTGATTTTAATACTATAATATTATGCTGTCCTGGTACTGACCAATCATAGTTTCCAATCATAAAATTGAAGAGGGCAAGCCTGTCCATAATCTTTGGAACGATACTTTTCTGGTTCAGTGTCTTTGATTTTACCTGGAGACAATTTGTCCTGTCAGTCAGCATTTCTACCGGTTCAATGAAAAACCCATACTGAACAACGGGCTTTCTTTTCTTTTGTGTATCGATATAATTAACCTTCAGCAATCTCACTCTGAAGCTTGTGTCGGTGAGAACATTAAACAACTTATATGCAAGGTATTCTCTCAGAACATAATCTTCTTTATCCTTGCCGGAACTACATTGAGGAACCAGTTTTAATTTAGATATCTTGTTCAGATCAGGATAACCAAAATCTGCTTTTTTAAAATTCAGTTCAATTGGAGCGTACATGCAATACCGGTTGCGAAATATACCGCGAGTCCTTAGTCTGATATCCTGACTGATTGAATCTGTTTTACCAGGGTTGAAGGTTATATTAGCTTTTAAATAATCTTTCTTAGGTTTTGTTCTGAAATATGTTGAAAGATCGAATCTTAGAGATATTTCAATAAGCTTATCATCCTCAAATAGTCTGAAAAGATTTTTTGATGAATCGGGGATAGCGGTTTGAGCAACCAGACAATCATTCCAGCAGATGAACAGTGAAACAAAAAAAACAACGATAGATATCTTAAAGAAAATCTTTTGTTTCATATTATTTCAAATATCAGTTTCAGTATGACTACTATCTGATTTCCTTTATATTGTAATTAGTAAATTTATTAATAATAATTGAATTCAAAGCATTAAGGGAATAGATTTTTATTTGACTTGTATCAAATACAATTGTAACTTTAACACTCTGATCACATACTATGGCAAGTATCATTCCAGGTTATGAATACGACATCTTTATCAGCTACCGCCAGAAAGACAATAAATATGACGGCTGGGTTACAGAATTTGTTGACAATCTGAAGTGGGAACTGGGGGCAACTTTTAAAGAAGAGATCAGTGTCTATTTTGATATTGACCATCATGATGGACTTTTAGAAACACACGATGTTGATGCCTCCCTGAAAGAGAAACTTAAATGCCTGATTTTTATTCCGGTTATTTCACGAACCTATTGCGATCCCAAATCTTTTGCATGGGAACATGAGTTTAAAGCATTTATTGAACAAGCCTCCCATGATCAGTTTGGATTGAGGATAACATTACCAAATGGGAATGTGGCCAGCCGGGTACTTCCTGTTCGGATTCACGAGCCGGATAGTTCTGATATTAAGTTATGTGAAATGTTACTGGGAGGAGCTCTTCGCGGAGTTGATTTTATTTATAAATCTGCCGGCGTAAACAGACCATTGAGAGCCAATGAAGATCATACTCAGGATAATCTGAATAAAGTTTACTATCGCGACCAAATCAACAAAGTAGCAAATGCCATTGATGAGCTTATTAACAGCTTAAAAAGAATCCAGAACTCATCACATGTAGAAAACTGGTCATTCGGGGATCAAAAAAATACAGCTATTCTTTTTGGAGATGAAAGTTATAAAATCCCGGATCTTCAGCTACAAACTAAGGGAAAATTTCAGAAAAAAGCCTGGATACAAAAACCGGGCAGTTATTGGATTAAAAATAATTATAAGTACATCTTTTCAATCTTATTTATCGCTTTGATGGTAGTTCTGGCATTGGGAAGGAAGGGGCCGTTTAGTTTTTTAGTTGTTGGGAAATCTAAAAGTGAAGTTGCAAAATCACATGTCAAAAAAGCATTAGTATATATCGATAATAAAGAGTTTGAGGCTGCAAAAACAGAACTGGACCTTGCACTTTCAAACAATCCCAAATACTCGTATGCATGGAGTTCATTGGCCGCATTAAGCTATAAACAGGGCGAATTAAACAAGGCAGTGATGCAAACAATTAAGGCAATAGAATATGATCCTGAAAATAGTCAGGCTGCATATAACATGGCCTTTGCCCTGGATGACAAAAAAGACTATATACAGGCAATTCACTGGTATAATGAATCTATTAAAATAGATTCCGCTTTCCATAGAGAAACTGTTTATGTTCCTGCATGCAGTGCCCTTGGCAGATTATATAATTCTATAAATCAGCCAATTGATGCAATAATAATCCTGAATAAGGCCAGAGAACAATATCCAGAATCAAAGAATATATACCTTGTCTTCAAAAACCTTGGCAATGCATATTTAATGCAGGAACAACCTGATTCGGCCCTGAAATATCTTGAACTTTCAAATAAAATCAAACCTCTGGAACCTGAGACAAACCTTTACCTGGCAAAAGCATACGAAGCTGCCGGAAAAATCAGCAGGAGCATTGAAATCTGGCAGAATTATATTGATCTTGAGACTGATTCTGTAAAGATTAACGAAGCGAAGAAGCATTTAAAGGAAGTTACCATCAAGCACCTTCAGGAAATAATCAAATAATGTTCGTTAATTTCCAATTTTGAACAAAAAAGAAAGCGGAAGTAGATACCTCCGCTTTTTTTAATCAGTTGTACATTCTTCTACCGTGGTTTGAGAAGCATAATTTTACTTACATCTTCCACATTACCTGCTCTGAAGAGTACAAAATAGGTACCATAAGGTGCAGGGGTTCCATCGTCATAAGTCCCATTCCACG
>PLLX01000007.1 GCA_003141415.1 Bacteroidales bacterium | reverse complement strand
ACGGGGGCAGTTAACAAAAAATCTACCCCTGCTCAACAATCATGATGGATTTACAAGAATAATAAGACCAATTTTATCTGGTTAATGCAATTTGGTCATTTAACATTTTTTCCAATTCTAAAAGCTCTGATTTAGTTTGACCTAGTATTTGTCCAAAACAATTCAAACAATATGTTTTTGGAGAAGTAAATCCAGAATTTGATTTTGGAATTTGAAAGCATTTTTCTCCTAGGCTTATAACTTCTTTACACCTATTACATGAAGTTCTTCTCCTACATTCATAAGGAATCGGTTTACCTGTTGATTGAGTGAGAAGAGACGGTGTTTTACCTTTTGGTTTTGTCATTTAGTAATCCTTTCCATGTTTTAGTTAATTTATTGATTATTTTCTCAACCTCATCATGTATCGACTTAAATTCTTCAATCGTCCATTCCTTCCTGTCTTTAGGGTTTATTCTTTTAATTTCTTTGTTAATAAGTGTAACACAGGCAACATAATTATTTTGAGCTGAAACGCCTTTATTTATTAGTTCTCTACCAGAACGTGAAAGTTCTAGGCGATTAATCAAAAGGCTTGCGGACCTATTTACTCTGTCTTGCAAACCTTTTTTAAGTTGCTCCCATTCTCTTTGAGGTAATACTTGAAATGGTGCTGCAGCAGCGCTTATTTTTTTTTCATTTTTCTTGTTTAAAACAAAATTACGAGCATCTGATGGATCAAGTCCGAGAGATTCTAATTTTACTTCTAATTCATGAATAATATCCTCCTCCTCAGCTGATGTAAATTCTTCCTCTATAAGGGAATCGACAATTTCGTAATTAGCTACTGCTTGTTCTGATAAGCGCATACGTCCTTCACCAGAAATTACATTAGTGGGAAGATCTGGCTCTTTTCCACCAATGACCCCTTCCCAAAATTTCTGATCATCGCTTTCAAACAATTTGAATTCTTGTAATCTTACATCCAAATTCATCCCTGCATGAGTAACTATGTGGCCAAAATTATCAGGATGGCCTGGGCTGTTCTGAACAATTACTCGAAGGATACGTCCCACAAATTGAATATATGGAGTTAATGTTCTAAAGGGTCTGAAAATAGCTGCAACACTTAATTTTGGATGGTCAAATCCCTCTCCGAGCATTTGAACTTGAACTATACAATCTAATTCACCACTGATTAGGCGTCTTTTAACCTGCTGTTTCTTTTCTTCATCAAGTTGGCTGAAAATAATATCAGCCTTAAACCCTCGAGCATTGTACAAACTACTGATTCTTTTGGCATGTTCAACTGAACATGCTACAGCAATTAACTGGTGGTGAGTTCCTGTTTTCCTTAATTCTTCAAGTTTTTCTAGACTATTATCAACAATAGTTCGATTGCAGGGGTCAGAAAGTGCAATGCCTCTACTGAACCAATCCTCCTCTTTCATTTTTAAAACTTCATCAAGATTATAGATTTTAGTTTCACCATGAGCAGTAAATTCAAGCTCTGTAGGTGCTGCATACCAAGCTTTCACCCTTTTTATATATCCATTGAATGTAGCTTTTTTAAAAGGGTATCTATAAACTAATATTCCTTCTATTTCTTGTTTATCACTGCGAAACGGGGTTGCCGTCATGTTAATAATTTTAGCATTTTTGAAATGCTCAAAAACCATTTTCCAACTATCTGCGGCAGAGTGGTGCGCTTCATCGACAATAATCATGTCAAAAAAATCAACTGAAAATTTTTTCAACCATTTTTCAGGATTTGTCGCTAATTGTTGAACATTCGATATTATTATATGAGATTTTTCACTTATTGAGATATTGCCTGTATCCAAGGTACTTGCGAAGGGTCCGATGATCATGTCTTTATCTTTGAGAATATTCCTTTTCCTCCAGAAGCATTTTTGACGATTAGTAATATCAAGAGTTTCAAATAAGACATCCTTTATTGTTAAGTTAGGGGCGATAACTAACACTCTTCCTTTAGCTATTCCAAAAGGTGCAATCGCTGCTATACCAGATTTTCCACAACCCACAGGAATTTGAATTATTGCAGATTTATTTCCCTCGCGAAAAAAATTGTAAAGAGCTTGATATGCCTCAATTTGCGGTTCTCGCAATTGCAAATTCTCCTCAATATTTGCTGGGGTTTCAATAAAATATCTCTCAATTGGCTTATTAGAACGCACCCAGCTGTCAAGATCATCTTTGTTGAATAGCCATTTATTACCTACTCTATTTGCCGGAATAGTCTCCTCTCTAGCTAGATCATAAAGTAAGGTTTTTCCTATTTGAAGATATTTTGCAGTTTCCTCTATTGTCATCCAGTCTTTCATAAACGCCTCCAATTATTAGCAATTAGTATCATATGATATCATATGATGCAAATTTAATATATTTTTTATAAACAATCATTATTTAAGAATTATTTCCTTATAGATCTTATAAATTACTACAAAGGTGACATTGAGATGTTTCATCTAGAAATAGTATGTATTATATTTTAAGCATTTGTTTTACATTCAAAAAAATTAATGAAAAAATTAGAATACTTCGAGAAGTTTAATAAAACGACCGTATAATGATACTTTCTAAAATCATATAAAAATAAAACAATAAAGTTCGATTAACGCATTTTATTAATCTAAGTTCTATTTAACTTTGCAAAGACACTTATTAGAACTATTATGATTTTTGGTTACGCAAGAGTTTCCACCAAGGAACAGAATTTGAATTTGCAGACCGATGCTCTTAAAAAGGCCGGTTGTGAAAAGATCTTCCAGGAGAAAGTTTCCGGGAGAGCTCCTAACCGGCCAGAACTTTTAAAACTTCTGGAACAAATAAGAACCGGTGACACATTAATAGCTTTTAGCGTGGACCGCCTGGGGAGAACCACCCGGGAGCTGGTAATCCTTTTAAATGACTTTAAAGAAAAGGGAATAGCATTTAAAAGCTTGACTGAGGGAATTTTCGACACGTCAAGCCCGATGGGAGAGGCTATCTTCCAAATTATAGCCATCCTGAAGGCAATGGAAGTAAATGTTCTCCGGGAGAGAACGATAAAAGGACTTGAAGCAGCCAGGGCCAGGGGATTAAATGGAGGAAGGCCAGAAGGATCTTACAACAAGAAAAAAGCCTCTGCAGTTGTTACGCTTTATAAACAAAAAGAAACTATTAATTTTATCGAGGAAACGCAAAATATAAGCCGTTCAACGATTTACCGGTACCTTAGAAAAGAGGGAGTAAAGATTAACGGTTTTACAAAAAGGAAGAAATAAACAGACAAATGAAATATAATATAATGACGGCAATTTTACTTAAAGACCTGGCCGGCCGGTCTCGGATCAGCAGCTGCCGGCAGTACGTTATGACGGCACATATTGCATCGAGAAGCTGATCCGGAATATCTCCAGGAGAACTTTTTGACGGCATTTATTCTCTGCAGCTGCAGATCCGGAAGATCCGCAATACTAAATTATGACGGCAATGGAATATAGAAAAAAATTTACTTATCGATATGACGATGAGACAGAAAAGCTACTCACGGAAGGATTGAAAAAATTCAATCTCTCTTCCTTGAATAAGCTTATTGACAAACTTATTGTTGATGCCCTGGTCCGGTTCCCTCAGGATCAGAGAGAAATGAAACAGGAAATAAAGGACCTTCAGGAAAATTTTAAAAAATGCCTGGCAGAAAAAGAACAAACCGAGATCCATTTAAACAGGCTGAAAGCAGCTCTGAAAAGAGACATTGAAAATAGAGAGACAATAATTAAATTAATACAGGAGCCATGAAAAATTCCAACCTTTCAAAAAAGAATTCTGGTTTACCAGCTGAAGTAGTAGAACAGAAAAAAAAGGGTAATACAAAAAAACCGAAACCGTACCCGGTTCCGGAGGAAGATAGTTTCTCCCCGCCTCAGGATGATTCAGCGGAGGTAAAATACAACACTAAGAGAAATAAGCATAACCACTAGTCCTGCTTATATATTTATTATCTTAGCACTTAAGAGGTGGCACAAACCCAGTCGCCAGACTAGGGTTGTATTGCAGACATACATTGACTTTCACATCAGCCACCTCTTTTTTATCTCCAAGAAAAAATCATTTCTCTAGCCATTCAGCCTTTGCCAGGCCGGAATAAATTAATATTAAAATAGTTTTATTTAAATATATTTATATATTTTTGTGTAATACTATATAAATATAAAACTATGATTATAGGAATAGTTTCTTTAAAAGGGGGTGCTGGCAAATCCACCACAGCAATTAATATGGCCGTGGCCTACGCAACAAAAGGCTATAAAGTAACCATCATTGACACTGATGCAAATGGTACCTGTATTCACTGGTCAGGGTTAAGACCCGAAAATATGCCTAATGTTATGTGCGTTGCTCTTCAAACAACAGAAGCTCTGAGAAAAAACATTAAAGCTCTTTATGACGGTTGTGATATTGCCATTATTGATGGTACCCCGGCAATAGATGAAAAGACCAGTACAATAATAATGTTGTCAACATTATTTATCGTTCCGGTTCTTCCATCGCCTCCTGATGTCTGGGCAACAAAAATCTTTATTGAAAAATATGAGCAAGTAAAAGCATTGAAAGAGGATATAAAAGGCTACTTCCTGGTGAATAGGGTGGATGAAAGGAAAATGTTGGCAAAACAAATTGACGAAGTATTAAATGACTTTGGTTTACCGGTACTAAAAGCACGGTTGCACGATTATACCGCATATGAAAATACTTTACTTAACGGATTAGGAGTGCTTGAAGGCTCTAATCTTAAAGCAAAGAATGATGTAATACAACTAACTAAAGAAATTAATAAAATACTAAGTTTATGAAAACCAATAAACCATCGTTAAAAGGAAGCCTAAGCAACGAGCTTGGAACGAAAAAAACAATAGAGAAACAGTCTATTGACATTCCTGTTATAANNGATAAAGAATTACATAAAAAGATTAAAGCCTATTGTGTAGAAAAAGAAATGGACATGCAGGAATATTATAGTGATGCTATTTATTATAAAGCTAAGACAGATAAGATAATATAAATATAGATTTATATTTAAATAGATTTATATAAATCTATTTTGCTGAATATTAACAGCATGGCTAAATTTGCCCATCCCCTCGAAAAGGTAAATATTCATTATTACTATCTAATAGTCATACTGTGTCCCTAAGGACCAAGGCTACTTCTTTATATTGAAATCTTCCCGTAGTATCTTGATTGTTGTATTGACAACATGCTTTTTGGTCATTTCCTTAGCCTCACACCCCTGGGCAATCCTTTCAAACTTCCTCCAAGCCTCCATGATCATTCCCTGGTTAAGCAGTGTGTCTGCAATAACCTTTGCCTTATCATCTACCTGGGAGGGAAAAGAGACTGTCAGGAATCCCCAAACCTTATTATACACCCCTTTATCAGCAGCCGTGTCCTTATTATGGTTACTATAAACCTTGAAGGCCATCTGATTAAAGGAACGACTGTCTTTTTTTGTAATGGAATAATCAAACCACACATCAGCATATGATCTGAGTTCTTCCCTGGCCGGGTCCAGGACTCTTTGTCTTAATGCAGTAATATCTGAGTATTGCTTTTCTAACATAAACATAGCCCGAAACTTTGCAACCGACATAGCAAAGCCACCAGTATCCTTAAATTCACAACATAGGTCATACAGACGTTTAGCGTACTTTGATTTAAGGCCCAGTGCTATATAGTGGTTATACAGAGTAAACCCACTGGCAGTATTAAGCATAAACTTCAGAGCATTATACGGGACCCAAACCTCCACTTCGCTTGACCCGTATTTATGATGGAACCAGTGAATTAGAGGCGTTCCAAGTAAATGACGATCCTTGCCATCAGTGGTGTATTCAAATTTCACAACCTGTTTAGCCATATTCTCTATGGCATCCAGTACCTCTCTGTGGTGCCTTGTGCCCGCAAGCTCTTTAATGGAAATACCAACCTTAAACTCCTCAAAGAGGTTTTTCTCAATATCATCTTCTTTTTGATACTTCTGTAGCTCTCTGTTTATAAGGTACATTACATCCTTTTCAAGGGCTGTAAAGTCATACCTGGCATTAGTTACCTTGTTTGTNNCTTCGCATTTTTGTTGGAATTGTGTGTCGCAAATACATTATTCTTCGGGCTTCTCCGCTTGTCTATAATAGAATATTCCTATAATCTTCTTATAATTAAGAATAATAAGGCAGTTAATATGTTGAAAACCCTCATAATGCATGACGGAAAGAGGAAAAGAAAAAAGGAAAGAAAAAAGAAACCATTTCCTTTCCCCGGGCTTCGCATTTTTGTTGGAATTCGTTTATAACATACTGATTATAAAGTAAAAGAGGTATAGTTTTCTAAACCCTTCCACATTTTAAAAGCTGAACAATTCTTCACAAAAACTACATAAAAGTATTCTGCAGCTGCAGGAACGGAAGAAGAGAAAAAGAAAGCAGAAAAACCCAAAAACGTTCCGGCGGCAATTTGTTTTTATAACTGCTTGATATATAGGTTTTTAAAAATTTTACTACTAACCTCTCACCAGGGATCCACGGCAGGGATAAGAAAAGAGCTGTAAATTTTCCCCTATGCCTCATTCCGCTAACGTACTTTATAATCCGT
>PLLX01000230.1 GCA_003141415.1 Bacteroidales bacterium | reverse complement strand
ATTATCTTTATTATATATCCTTTCCAGCTTAATAGAATAAATGTGTATAAAGGGTAGCTCCCCAAAAGGGGGGCAAGATATTCAGACAAAAAAAGAGGCTCTATTCTGACAGCCTCTCTTTTTAGACAATTTATTAGTATTCCCAAAGATCGTGTTCAAAGTTGAACAATTCGTTTTTAATACGTTCTGCTTCAAAAAGTGTAGCCTTCCCAATCTCGTACTGTTGAACCATACGATCGTTGTAGACATTAGATTCTCCGGCAATTACGCCACCAAATCTTCGTTGCATGAAAAGATCGTCAAACGAAATTCTCTGAGCATCATTATTATTCGTGTAAACCTCTTGTTTTGAGAGGGCTTCTCTCACATCTTCATATTTAATCCAGAACAAGGGCTTCTTAAGCACTCTTCCGGCCTGTGCATCAAAGGCCATATAATATGGTTCAATTGCAATTATCCTTACATCGAGTTTAGAAAGTTTTTTATCAAAATACCATTCTTCATAGAGCATCAGTTGTTTTACCTCTTCAGGTTTTGCATCCTGCTTAATAATTGTATCATGTGTGGCTCCGGCAGCATTGATGGTTATTGACTCTGTTTTTGAGGTGGCTCCCATTTTTACCTCAATATCATTATATGTAGTACTTACAGTGGTGTTCAGGGGATCATATGCTGTAAGCCTGCCTGCCTTGATCTCATCTAATAAGATATTTATAAAACTTTTTCTCCCGTCGAGAGTTGCCTCAGTTGGATAATATAGCGGTTGATTGATCTTTTCGCGGAGATCGATTTGCCGGTAATAATATTTTGCCCAGATAACATCGGCTTCACGCAGGTAAGGGTATTCAATCTTTTTTGCATCCACAATCGATTTCTTGTAAATATCACCGAAACTCTGGGCATTTACAATACCTGATAGTGAAAGGGCTATAATTCCAAAAAGAATTTTCTTATTCATGATGGTTATTTATTTTGATATTAATCAATCTTTAAAATTACAGGCAGAAGTTCTTTTGTCTTGCCATCGGGTCCAAGCGCTTTAATATCTTTTATAATTAAATTTTTACCTCTTGTAAGCCTGCCAATCAGGTCTTTCTGTTTAGTAGTAAGGTTGCTATTCGTGCTAGATTCTTCATAATCGGAACCCTTGTCAGAATACAACACTGTAAAACCGGTAATCTGATACTGAAGATCGAAGTCGAAGTCTGGCTGGATAGCAAAGACTCCCTGCTGGGCAGCGGCTGTAGCCCTTGGAATACTACCTGTACTCTTCTGACCAAATACCGCAATCGGATTGGGAATGGATTTTACCCTGAAAGGATAGGGAGCATACTGGACAGGTTTGCCATTGATATCAGCTGTAACAACAACCTGTACATCTTGTCCTACAGCATTTGGTTTGACAGCCCAGCTACCTTTGAAATACTCCTGTTTGGAGTTTTTAATTTTTTCAGTTGTGAGCGAACCATTTACAACATTAATTTTTATTTTATCAGGACTTATACCCGGCACAGATACATCAATGGGGTTTGAGATACCCGCATACATAACGTTCATTGCAGTAGCAGAGACAATAACATTTGGTTCACCAACAACATATGAAGATTCGAAAGGATAGTTTTTAATTGAACCATCTGGCGCTTTCAGAGCAATTATACCACCCCATTTTTTAGGACCGATGGATGAAACGTGAACTTTGTAAATCCCTTTTCCGGTTTCATCAAGAGGGAGTTTAGTATCGCCAACAGTAATTACCGGAAACTGAGTGGAATCTGTAGCAGAAATAAATACGCGTGCTTCATAATCGCTTCCCAGAGTTACATAATTTGAAGTTGTAGGTATAACAATAGCACCCAGCTTAGTAAACTTAAAGGAGGAGGCATCAATCTGAGAATAGAGGTAGTTAAGTACTTCAGTTTCCCCGTTTCTAACATTGACCTGATATTCCGAAAGGATACAAATAACAGCAACGAGAGGTAATGTCTGGAAGTTAAGGTTTTCCCAACGTTCCTTTACACCATCTCTATTTATCCCGTCTTCGGTACTCAGACTTTTTTTCAAAGCCGCTTCAGCAGTAGGATTTTTACCATCAAGAGTTGTGATCAGAAACTGACGGTACTCACTAAGAAGAGCCTTGAGGTCGTTGGCTTTTCCGTTTTCATTCGCTCCGATAAGAATTTCAGATGGGACGTTGGTATCATCAATATGTCTTTCAACTTTATCAATAATAACCTCATTTCCATTAACAGCAGGAGTTTCAGGATCTTTTTCAGTTTTTTTGATTATTTCAATCTTAAGACCCTGTATAAAATTGTATGCTTCATCTGCCCGCTCCTTAACCTGGTATGCTGATGTTTTATATTTACCGGCTTTTGCAGGGTTTTCAGTAGCAGCCCTGTCGAATTCTTTATAAATGACATCATTTTTAAGAGTATAGTTTTTAATTGCCAGAGTAAGACCATTATCAACTTTCCTAAATGCTTCAACAGCCTCTTTTGATACGTTAAGTGCAAGCATGGCGGTAAGCACCAGGTACATCATACCGATCATTTTTTGCCTGGGAGATAGCTTTTCGTGAGCCATTTTTGTAGGTAGTTTAGTTAGATAAAAAAGCCACGTTATTTAACATTCATAGCAGCGAGCATATTTCCGTAGACATTGTTCAATGCCGAAAGGTTATCGTTGAGCTTTGTTATCTGATCGCGGTACTTTTTAGTATCTCCGGCTGATTCTGAAAGATCTTTCATTAAACCCTGAATTCCTTTGTAAAGTGAATCAGATTCTTTTAGATGATCGTTTGCTCCTTTACGCTGTAGCTCATAAACTGCATTAAGAGCAGAAAGGTTTTTGTTGAGTGATTCCAACTGTTGCTGATATGATTTTCCACCTACTTCTATGACTGAAAATGAATCAGCCAGGGTACGATATGTAGAATTTGTTTCATTAATTATCTTGGTTGTCGACTGGTAAGAATCTGAAAGTTTTCCAAGTGAGTCATTGGCAGTGTTAATAGTGCTCATATATTTTGACGAAGCTGCTGAAACATCTCCCATTGAATTCATGTTTGCAGTTGAGTCGCTAAGCTTTTTCATTCCAACTCCCAGCTTTTGGAATAAATCGGGAGAGATCTCTGCTTTCTCAAGCATCTCATCAAATTTTGCCAGAGCAACTGCTCCGG
>PLLX01000263.1 GCA_003141415.1 Bacteroidales bacterium | reverse complement strand
TTGAACAAACAAATAAAACGATCACTCAATTATTCTCGGGGAGAAGACCTCCCGAAAAACCAGAATATGTTATTATTATCTTTATTATATATCCTTAATTATATATCCTTTCCAGCTTAATAGAAAAAATGTGTATAAAGAGTAGCTAAATAAAGGGGGGAGAAATTCTCCGCTTATATATGTAATTTGACTAAACGGAAGTGTATTTCCTCCCCTTTGGAGGAGGTGTCCCGCCGAAGCGGGACGGAGGGGTGTTATTTACATGTGAAGATCCTTTAATAAGGGTTCATGAAATTTTTACAATCAGAAATACAATGTGTTACAATAATTGACTAAAAAAATAGTCATTTTTCTTGCAAAATATTTGTTTGACTATAAAAATAGTCATATCTTTGTACCGAAGGATTGATATAAAAAGGCAAAAGGCAAAAGGCAAAAGGCAAAAGTAAAAAGACCAAAGTAAGGAAATAAAGAAAATTAAGTCCGTCTTGCCAGGGAGAGGGATTTAGGGTGAGGTAAACCACAGGGAAAGCAAAGTGGTGGATTTCACGAACAAAAATAAAATTTACATCATGCAGCTGACAAAAGCAGAAGAACAGGTAATGCAGATATTATGGGACATGAAGAATGGCCTTGTAAAAGATATCCGCGACAGTTTCAGCGATCCGAAACCTGCACGCAATACTGTATCAACAGTATTAAGGGTGCTTGAAAAAAAGGGATATGTTGGTCATAAAGCATATGCCAATGTTCATCTCTACCATCCTCTTATATCAAAGAGCGATTACTCAAAGAGCCAGTTATTCGGACTGATGGAAGGCTACTTCAACAACTCATTTCCGGCAATGGCTTCATTCTTTGCCCGCGAAAAGGACCTTACCGTGAAAGAACTGGATGAGTTACTTGAGGATACCAGGAAGGAGTTGTCAAAAGGTGAGAAACGAACTTACAAAATCCCGCAAGGCGGGAATAAAAAAAGGAAGTAATGGAAGCATTTGCATCATATTTGCTTAAGTCAGTGATCTGGATTGCGGGTTTTGCCCTGGTATTCATTCTCTTCCTGAGAAATGAAAGGTTTTTTTTCTTAAACAGGATATACCTGATAGCAGGCATTCTGACTTCGTTTTTCTTTCCGCTTTTTTCGATCCATTATACTGTTGTCCTGCCTGTCATCGGAAATTTTCAAAGTGACAGCGCAGTAGTAACCGGGGTTCAGAAAGCAGGCAACAGCATTATTCCGGATCTCAAATTAATATTAGCGGTTTTATATGTGTCCGGTGTCTTACTTGTATTAACTTATATAATAAAACAAGCAAGGACGGTTTTCAGAGCAATAAAAAAGTCAGAGATAATTTCTTTAAGTCAGGTAAAACTTATCAAAACAGCCGATTATACCTCAGCGTTTTCGTTTTTCTCCTATGTGTTTGTCAATCCTTCAATTACAGACGTTGAAACAAAGGAGATAATGATTCACGAACTGGTACATATCAGGCAGAAGCACTGGCTTGACCTGTTACTTGTTGAAATGCTTTGTATGATGCAATGGTTCAATCCAATTGTCTGGATCTATGTCCGGTTCATAAGGCAGAACCATGAATATCTTGCCGATGAGGTGGCGCTGCAGCGAACATCAGATCCGGCAATCTACAGGGCAGTTCTTCTAAACCAGATTGTCGGCTCTCCTGTTGTCAGTCTGACGAATTCTTTCAATTACTCACTTAGCAAAAAAAGATTTAACATGATGAAAAAAATAATAAGTTCACCTTACAGGAAGATGAAGATCCTTCTTATTCTTCCTGTTTTTGCAATTGTATTATATGCATTTGCAAAACCCGAATACAGATACAAAAATGTTGATGAAAGTTCCGGCAATAATGGCCAGCTTTTCTCTTCCCAGACAAAAACCGTCAAAGGTATTGTACAGCATCAGAATGGCGAGTCGTTGACGGGAGCAATCGTTGTGATCCAGGGCACCACTATAGGTACTGTTACAGATGCTAAAGGTCAGTTTAAGCTTGAAAATGTGCCTGATGACGGACAGCTTGTGGTCAGCTTTGTCGGATTCAAATCCAGGGTTTTAAAACCTGTTTTCAATTCAGAGATGACAATTAACATGACAAGGGATACCATTAAGTATAATGGTCCGCCTCCACTTGTAGTTATTGATGGTACTATAACTGACATTGAGGTAGATAAGATCGATCCGGAAACAATTTACTCTATGAATGTTTTGAAGGATAAATCTGCAACAGAAAAATTTGCAACAGATAAATATGGAGAAAAAGGAAAGAATGGAGTTATTGAGGTAACAACCAAAAAGAATGCACCAACGCCTGATAAAGAAGTTCCGGCAGAAAAAGCTAAAGAAGCAACAACAGTCGTGAAAGAAATTCCAGCCGCTTCTGGTACAGGAAAAGATGCGTTTGTTGTCGTTGAAGAAATGCCAGAATTTCCGGGTGGTAGAGTTGCCATGCAAGCCTGGATAGCTGCTAATCTGAAGTATCCTGCTGAAGCAGCAAAAAACAAAATCACAGGGAAGGTATATGTCAGTTTTATAGTAAGCTCCACAGGGAAGGTAAAAAATGTAGTCGTTAGTAAATCAGCAAGCCCTCTGCTTAACGCTGAGGCCATTAGGGTTATAAGCAGTATGCCCGACTGGAAACCGGGAAGCCAGGCCGGGAAACCGGTTGAAGTTCAGATAATGGTGCCGGTGGAATTTAAATTACAATAAAAAAGGTATGCGGTGTGCGGTACACGGTACGTGGGTATTATCGCCGCTAACCTCGTACCGCAAACCGCGAACCCTTAATCGTCATTATCAACAGCCATAAAGAAAGCCGCATGCACAGCCGGAGGACACGGAGAGTCCAGTCCTTTCACAGCTTTCCATATTACCTCATTGAATTCAGCATCATTTACCATATCCTCTTTTGAAAAATCAAACTTCTGGCTTTTTTTCTGCCAGATATTCTGTGCGAGGTTCTTTAAATTCAAATCAACATTGGAGGGCCTGACTGTAAATGCAGGATGATCGGGAGAATTATTCATACATCTCCACAATGGAATGGAAGGTGCATCATACTGGCTCATAGGAGGAAGTCCAAGAATAAGCTCTATAGTTCGGAGAAGGGATGTTGTTGTATAAGCTGTATGATCGACAAAGCCCTGTTTCACATAGCCGCCGGCCAGATAAGCAGTACTTCGGTGGGCATCCACATGATCAGGACCGTTTTGTGCATCATCTTCTACAATTATTACAAGACTGTTTTTCCATACCCTGCTGTGACTGAGATAATCCACAAACATGCCAACTGCAAGGTCATTATCGGCAACATGTGCAAAAGGTGTCGGCCTGTTGAGGCTGAGTCCTTCGGTATGATCATTTCCAAAACGCAGGGAATTAAACTGTGGAAGTGCATCGGCGGCGAGCAGCGAATCAAAATCCCGTTTCCACTGTCTGAAACGGACAGTATCTCGGACTGCCAGATCCCAGCTTGTATAATAAGGGCAAAAATGATCTTTTAGTACAGGGATATTAGGCGTCTTTTCCCCCATAAATTCAGCATAAGTTCTATAACTGATACTATTCCGTTTACAATAATCCCAGAGGAATCCATTCTTGTTATTTGCGATTTCTATCGAACCTTCACCCGGATATTCACCACCTCTTCCTCCATAACTCGTAGGCCAGTTTTTTTCAAGATAATCTGTAGCATAAGCTCCCATAGTCCAGTTATGACCATCAGCGCTTACCTCTCCGCTAACGTAAAAATTATCAAGCAGGACAAATTCATGGACAAGGGCATGCTGATTTGGTGTGATGTTTTCGCCAAAAAGTACAAGATTGGGATCCCCGTTTCCCTCAGGAATATCACCGAGTACCTGGTCATAGCTCCGGTTCTCCTTTATAATGTAAAAAATATACCTGATCGGTGAAGTTTCTCCTACTTTCATAGGAATAGGATTGCCTTTCGCTCCTTCAGATACCAGCTCTGTGTTCTTATTATAAGGAGTGTTATTATATACTGCCTTTGAATATAATGCCATCTGGCTTGCATCAGGAGTATTAATAATTTCAAGGGTTCCCCTGAAAAGGCCACCTATATACTGAACTTTTATTTTTTGTTCCTTTCCAGCAACCTTATAAACTACCTCATCTCCTTTACGGTTTGGATTAGGACCATAAGGATTTGCATGGGAAGACAAGCCTTTTCCGTTACTTACCAGGATTTTGTCTTTTGCAATTCTTACACAAGTCGGATACCATGCAGTCGGGATAAATCCTTTACTTATGCTTTGTCCGGGTGAACTTACGTCAAAAACTGCAAGGCAGTTGTTATCAGCATTTGCAATGTAGAGAGACTTTTCATCACTGCTCAGTGCCACGCTGTTTGTTGTGGAACCGGATGGGGAACCGGGATAGAGAGCAGAATTCAGTGTCTCAATCACCTTCATTTGCTGAGCATCAATTACCGACACACTGTTATCATTTGCATTTGCAACATACAGGTATTTGCCGTTTCTGGTAATACATAAATCGTTGGGATTATCACCAACAGGGATTGATCCGGTGATTTTTTGTTTATCTGTATCAAACAGCACAATTTTATCACAGCCCCAGCATGAAATGTACAAAAGCTTGTGGTTGGGCGATAAAAGACAGGTATACGCTTCCCCACCCAGTGAATATTGAGAGACTACTTTTTTGGTTTGAGTATCAAGGACGTAGAGGGAATTATTTTCCTGTGTAACAACATAAAGCCTTTTTCCTGCATCATCAAGCGCCATTCCTGCAACGGAAATCCTTTCAGGCCAGGGTTTTCCTATACTTATGGAATCATATACCGAAAGGTGATTGTTCCGGATTGTGTACCGGACAATTATATTATCATTTCCTCCGGAGGCATACAAATAATTGCCATCATCTGAAAAGGTCAGTCCCAGCCAGGCCTTTCCGATAATAATTGAGTCGAGTATAACTTCGTGCTCGATATCCACTAACTGAATGGTTTGATCACTTTCTCCGTTATTTGTTATTGCTGCAAGTTTTTTTGAAGGCGATACAGCAATATTAAGAGGCAGATCACCAAGAGGCAATAACTTTCCAACAGGCGTTAACTTCCATCCATTCGGTAAAGAGACACTATGGGATCCAACCTCCTGCAATGTCTGGGCCGAAAGATTAACAGCGATACCAATAAAAATTATTTGAAAAAGAATCAGTATTTTTTTTATAGCCCTATTCATTTTCATTAATTCAATTTATTCAATTTGCACCAAGTCTCTTTTTCAATACATCGGGATTTAGTATGATCAGGTGTCCGATTTGTTTTCCATTCCGGTAGGTTACAACCTTTAGCGTTACCGGACCTTCAGGTATTTCAAAAGGTTTGGAGTATTTCGGTGAATAAGTATTTGGCATTGCCCCATCAATGGTATAATAGATATCCAGACCCGGTACTTCAGAATCCATATCAACTGTCATCTTGCTCTCATTCTTTTTTACATTTATAATTGCATCATAAATTGCCGGAGAATAATTAACTCCCTCTATCTCAGCGCGATCAAATTGTTTTTCAACACGTTGTATAAAATTGGCCCAGTTTTTTGACGCATTTGGTGACCAGAAATCTTCAGCCAATGCCCAACCACGCGGCCAGGTCATATATTCCGCATGGTGCAGGGTTATTACCTGTTCGGTCCAGAGGTTTCCCTGGCCGCCAAGAATATACTTTGCATCCACACCTTCAGGAACGGGATCAAAACTATAGCATTTGCTTAACCTTAAATTGGCGTAAATAGGAGGTTCAATTGTCTGTTCACCCTGCTGATAATCGAGGTATGCGAAGGTTGTCGGAGTCATAACAACATCATGACCCATCTTTGCAGCTTCAATTCCTCCTTTAATACCGCGCCAGCTCATAACAGTTGCTTCAGGGGCAAGACCTCCTTCAAGAATTTCATCCCAGCCAATCATTTTTTTGCCTTTTGATTTCAGAATACTCTCTACACGTTTCATAAAATATGCCTGTAATTCCTCAGGATGAGTCATCTTCATTTTTCTCATCAATGCCACGCAATTGGAGTCTGCTGTCCAGAAACCTTTATAACACTCATCTCCGCCTACATGAATATAAGGATTTGGAAACAGTGCTGCCATTTCAGTAAAAACCTTATCGAGGAATTCATATACTTTTTCATCGGATGGATTAAGTGTATTATCCAGCCTCATTTTAAAGGTGCCATCGTTAAACCATTCTGAAAATGAAGAACCAGGATTGACTTTTGTATTTGGATCTTTTGTACAACTTAATTCGGGGTATGCTGCAATTGCTGACATACTATGTCCGGGGATATCAACCTCGGGCAGTATTGTTATGTTACGATCCTGTGCATACTGAATTATCTCTTTGATATCAGCCTGTGTATAAAAACCTCCTGCTGTTGCTGCTTCTCCGGGTTTTGGTGCAGTGCGATCGCCGAATTGCCCGAAGCGGGGAACTCTCCATGCGCCGACTTCTGTTAATTTTGGTAAAGACTTGATTTCAATCCGCCAGCCGTTATCATCTGTCAGATGCCAGTGAAGAGTATTGAATTTATACCGTGCAATCTGGTCAATATATTGCTTAACTTCATCTTTTGTAAAGAAATTCCTGCTTACATCAAGCATTATCCCTCTCCATGCAAAACGGGGATAATCTGTGATTTTTACAGACGGTATTGTCCAGGTCATATTGACCGCTGTCTTGTTTTCAATTTCTTTTGGGAAAAGCTGAAGCAGGGTTTGCATACCATAAAAAAGTCCGGCCGGATCATTGGCAGTTATAACCACTCCTTTTGGAGAAGATACCAGGGTGTACCCTTCTTTACCAATTTGCGTAACGGGCACTTTATTCAGGTTGAATTGTATTGAACCACCTTTGTCTTGCTGTGGTTTAATTGAAAAGCCGGTAGAGAGATTCAGTTTCTGTGAAAGCATCTCGGCTATTTTACTGCTTTGCTGGCCATCGAAACCGAGAGTCGAAGTTTTTGTCAGCATAAATGATCCGTCAGATTGTTGAATTTCAACAGGCTGGGGAATCAGCTGGATTGCAGTGTTTTGTCCATAAACGGTTGCAAGAGAGAAAAAAAGCAAAAGAAAAACCAGTTTTTTCATAGAAGAGAAAGATTAAAATGTCAAAGAATTATTAAATGTAACTAATTAAGAACTAGCAAATTTATAACCGGTTGTTTTCAGGACTTTCAAAACCTCTTTTTTGATCCTGATAACCACCTTGCCAGATATATCTACCGGTTCCCCGTCGATATGGAACCTGGTTTCATCTGTCTCGATAACTATCTCCCTGTCAGTTTTAATGTGCCTGACATATTTGGACTTATTTATTCTTTTTGTGAAAAGTCTGATAATAAAAAGGGAGCCTAATATTTTTGGGAAAGGCTTTATTAATACAATATCTATTATTCCGTCATTAGGGCGTGCTTCGGGAGCTATGAAAGCATTATTCCCGAACTGTCGTGTGTTTGCAATGGTCAGAACAAATAGTTTTTCAGAGACAATTACTTTTCCGTCTATTTTAATGGTTACATGAAAAGGTCGGAGAAGCAAAAATGTTTTAAATGTCAGCCATACATACGGCAGGAAACCACGGATCTTAAGGTTATTGAATGAATGTGCAACAAAGCTGTCCAGACCAATACCCGCAACATTAAGGCATAAATTGTCATTAATCTCAATCACATCGATATCCATGCTGTCGGCTTTCTTAATATCGGACAGAAGAGAACGGACATTCATTTTAAATCCAAATTCCTTTGCAAACCCATTCCCGGAACCAAGAGGCAGAACTCCGAGGATTTTGTTGCTGCCTACCAGTTCTGACGCTACAGTATGAACGGTCCCGTCTCCGCCGGCAGCTACAAAAACCTCATACTTATTGAAGTTTTTCTTAATAAGTGATAGTGTGTCTTCTTTGGTTAATGACTTGTAGCAGGATAATTCCTTTTTACGGTGCTCAAGATCTTTTGATACTATGAAATTTATTGGAGGTACACCCGAAGTAGGATTTAAAACAAACAGTGCTTTTTTATTATTTTCCTGGACTCGCCTTTTCATGCCCAAATCTACGGAACATTTTTTCAATGTGATGTAATAAACTACTAAATCCTGTGAAGAGGGGGTAAAAGGGGTGAGTACATTTGATCAAATGGGCAATTGAAAGAGGGGAATAAATCAGATTAAGCTGATTTATTCCATGAATGGGTATTTAAAATCGGTAGCCGGGATGAGAGTCTCCTTGATTGTTCGGGGACTCACCCAGCGGAGAAGATTAAGGTGGCTGCCTGCTTTATCATTCGTCCCGGAAGCCCTTGCTCCTCCAAATGGTTGCTGCCCTACCATTGCGCCTGTGGGCTTATCATTAATATAGAAGTTGCCCGCAGCATAGCGCAATGAACGGCATGCTTTTATCATTGCATATTTATCATTGCTGAAGATAGCGCCCGTAAGACCATATGGTGATGTTTCGTCGCATAGAGTCAGCGTATCATCAAATTTATCATCCTTATAAACATATATAGTCATTACCGGGCCGAATATTTCTTCTTCCATTGTGAAAAAATGAGGATTTTCTGTAACGATTACAGTTGGTTCAATAAAATACCCTTTAGATTTATCACCTTTACCTCCGATTATTATCTGCGCATCATCCGATGATTCTGCCTTATTTATGTATGACATTATTTTTTCAAAAGAATTATCATCTATGACGGCGTTTACATAATTACGAAAATCACATACGTCACCCACCTTAATCTCCGAGATCATTTTCAGGATATGTTGCTTTGTATCAGGCCATATCGACTCGGGGATATAAGCTCTTGAAGCGGCTGAACATTTCTGACCCTGATACTCGAATGATCCCCTTACAATAGCGGTAGCAAGTTCAAGTGCATTTGCAGAACTATGAGCAAATATGAAATCTTTACCTCCTGTTTCACCTACAAGCTTCGGGTATGATTTATAAATCTGGAGATTGTCTGAAACTTGTTTCCACAGGGAATTGAATGTTGAATTTGAACCGGTGAAATGAATCCCGGCCAGATCCCTGTGTTTTAAAACGATACTGCTTATTAAAGAACCAGATCCCGGTACGAAGTTTATAACACCGGCAGGCATTCCGGCCTCCTGAAATACCTTCATAAGGTAGTAGTTTGAAAGGAGGGAAGCTGTGGCTGGTTTCCACACAGTTGTATTTCCCATAAGTGCTACGCTGGTATTCAGATTCGATGCGATAGCTGTGAAGTTAAACGGTGTTACGGTATAGACGAACCCTTCTAGTGGCCGGTATTCAAGACGGTTAATATTTTCACCTTCAGATATTGGTTGTTCCTGGTAAATAAGTGATGCAAAATGTATATTAAAACGAAGATAATCTATCACTTCACAAGCAGAATCTATTTCAGCCTGCAGAACATTTTTGCCCTGGCCCAGCATTGTGGCTGCATTGATCTGATACCGGTATTTTTTTGAAATAAGCTCTGCTGCTTTAGCCATTATCGCTGCTCTCTCCATCCACGATAATGTCATCCATTCGCACTTGGCATCAAGAGCTGCATTAATTGCAAGAGTAACTTCCTTCTCAGTTGCCATATGATAAGTTGCGAGTACATGATGATGATCGGAAGGCATCACAACCTTCCCGGTCCTTCCTGTACGGATCTCTTTTCCTCCTATGATAAGAGGAATATCAATAATCTGATTCTTTTGAACCTTAAGTTCTTCTTCAAGCAATATTCGTTCCTGGTTGCCTGGTTTATAGGAAAAAGCAGGTTCATTTTTTGGTTCCCTGAAATTATATATAGCGTTATTCATCTTAATTATTTATTGCAAATATGAACCCATTACTCATTATTTGAAAGGTTTAAAAAATATTTAAACTGGTACTCTTTGTAGTTGAAGTTCCTTTTTATTCCCGAGATCAAACATTACAAAATGCTTTTCTCCGAATTCCCTTATAGCATATGAGAAG
Organism: Bacteroidales bacterium; assembly: GCA_003141415.1. Taxonomy (GTDB): domain Bacteria; phylum Bacteroidota; class Bacteroidia; order Bacteroidales; family VadinHA17; genus LD21. The sequence goes on along the minus strand of PLLX01000263.1, from coordinate 6,168 downwards.
AAAAGTCCTGAAAGAATATCAATACTATAATGTCCGCGGGCCAGAAACAATGCAACAATAACTACAACCAGGCAAATGAAGATAAGCCATTTATAGCCTTTATCTTTAACAAGCAAAAACAATAAGAAAATATTTCCTGTGTGTCCCGATGGATATACTCCGAGTTCATAGTTTGAAAATCCATGAAATAAAGGGTCTGATCCATTGAACATTGGCGGATTTCCAAAAGGCGTTAAAACAATAAAGATGCCTCTTACTATGTAGAAAATTCCAGTCATTAATAAAAATAAAGGGATCCTGTTATAATCCTTTTTATGGACAAAATAAATTAATGCAAGTAAAATAGGAACCAGGCAGAAAATATCATAAATCAGAGAAATGTTATAAAAGGGAAGGTGGTCGAGAATTAAATCTGATAGCATTGGTAAGGTTTTCCCTGCACTCATATAATTGTGAAGATAAGCTTCGGAGGCATAATTTAATCCGGCTCCGGCAATAACTGAAAGGATACCATAATAAAAATACTTGCTTTTTATCACAGGGACAATTGAATGAAGCATCTCTGAAGTGTAAGTAAACAGCCGGTTCTTTCCTTTATTGATATGATTCATTTACCTATAATATAAACAGTTGCATTTTTATCAACCAGGAAGATTGATGTAAAAATAAGAGACAAAGATAAAAACTTAAGTTGATAATAAAGGCAAATCGGCAATAACGATTAATCTGACATTTGGTTATATGTACTCAGAATTTCTTCAGCAAATTCTTCAGGTGCTTCAATATGTCCCCAGCCCGATTGGGTTTGCCATAATCCATCATAAGCAGAATCGTGATATGAACGTATCAGATGAGGGATTTGCTTTTCAGTTAGTATTTCATCGAGAAGCATCGCCTCAATTTCGTTTTTAAACATAAGTATTTTTACAGGTTTACTCATAGTGTTTATTTTCTGCCCGGGATCACTGCACAATTTTTAAGAAGAACATCCATTAAAAACCCGGAACATTCTCCACGGAGAGTAATTTCATTGCCGGTTTTAAACTTTGAAGGACCGGTTATTTTACGGAAATTACAAATTACAGATGAAATGTCACTACCGGTTTTCAGAGATATGTTCGTATTTGTACTATCTGAAGATGTTATAGAAACAATGGTGCCTGAAACCTCAAGAATTTTATTTATATACCTGGCAGACGCTGCTGTCTCATTATCTTCAAATTCTTTTTGCAGGGCCGTAGCGGTAACAACGAAATCCGGTTTGGCCTTTGAAGTATCAGGATGTTTTTTATTATAAAGAATCAAAGCAGCCAGAATAGATCCTATTGCAATTAATAAGACAACAAATAATGCGATTTTAACGTAGGGTTTCATTGTAAATATATTCTAATTAAAAATGCTGACACCACGATGCCGGCTATTTATTTGCAATAGGAGCATATTTCATGGTAACAGTAACTTCCATGGTTTTATCAAATTTGTCTCTTACAACTCCCGGGATAATTATCATGTAGTCTTCAGGAACAATTTTAAATTTTGAATTTGCATTTATTCCACCGCTGACTACCTCGACAGTTCCTTTTGTACTGATCTTGTTTGTTACATCGTGGATGGTAAGATCTCCTTCAACATTAACTTCATAAGTTCCGTTTTTTGAAAGATCGACAGATGCAAGATTTGTTATTTTTCCTTTGAAGACAGATTTGGGAAATTTATCCGACTCCATGTAGTTTTCGTTGAAATGTTCTTCCATAAGAGCTCTGTCGAAATGGAAGGATTTGATGAGTGCCTGGAAAACCATCTCTCCGGTCGAAATATCGAGGGCTCCGACAACCTGGTTATTATCTGCTTTTATGTCCTCCATCGGAGTATGGGAATAGAAACCGATAAAACCATTTTTGGTCATGTATTTCTGAGCATTTAATGCAATAACGATATTCAAAAAGAATACCAATAAAAATAAACGTTTCATGATGATTCTATTAAGTGTAAAAGTAATTAAACATTAAAAATTTCTTTAACCGCAAAGTTCCCAAAGGAACTTCATATATTTATAATTTAAGTTCTGAACCGGTCATTTTTTCTTTGTGCCCTTATCGGTTAATGGATTTCTTGTAAATTAACAAAAAACCAGTCTAATAGTTTGCAGGTTTCTGGTGTTTCTTCAATGTAAATACCCTTGAAATATTAAATCCGAAATGGATATCTCCTTTTTTCCACTGACCTGTTGTTTCCCCGATAAATTGTTTTTCGGTCATCCCAAGAGAGTTTGTGAAAAACAATTGAAATACATGTCCCCCGGTTTCAATATCAAATCCTATTGAAAGTGGATTATAAATCTGCTGGCTCAGATATGTTTTCGGATTTACAATGTAGTAATATTCTCCGTTAAGGCTTATTCTTTTCGAGAGTTTCAATCTGGCCCCTGCTCCCAAAGCAAAGATATCATTCGGATCAAGTTCCGTGACTACCAGGTTGCGATGGACATATGACGGAGTTAACTGAACTGACAAACCCTCACTGATTTTCCGCGCAACAAGTATCTGAGCTACATATGTTAACCGTGATGTAAAATAATTTGTCCTTATCTGATCAGGAAACTTTAATGTTTTAAGGGCAGCTGAAGTGACAACTGAAACTGATACAGGCATATCTTTAGAGCCTGAGGACTGTCTTAAAATACTAAACTTTGCGAATCCGTCAAATGTCTTTTCGAACTCTGATCTCCCAACACCAATCATGAGCCAATTCAGGATTCCGTATTCAAGGCTAAGATGAATGTTCGATACATCAAGACCGAAAAAGTTATAACCCCCCGAATTAAGTGTTCCGAAACGGTGTGATATTCTTACATCAAGTTGTCCTGCGGGCATTCTCTCTATTGAATGACCATTCATTATACGTGTTGATTTAAAGGTAGCTGTTGTGTAGTTTATTTCCTTTAGAGTGTCCTGGTTAAGAATGTTCATCAGGTCATCCTGGGCAAAAATTCCCAGTGATATCAGGGATAATAAAACAGATAGGGAGAATCGTCTCATATTAACAAGATATTACGTTGATCTAATTATTTGGCATTCCATTTCTTATCCATATATCAAATTGTGTAATTGAACAACTGCTTAGCGTTCCGCCCGGGGGCATGGGAAATGACCCGGTATGTTTAATTGAGACTACAATCTTTGAGGAATTGGTTATTACATCTGCTATTACCTGAAGACGGATCCCTGCTCCGAAAGATGAATTTGCATTTGAGTGGCATGAATAACAATTGTTACTGAGAATCGGAGCTATGGTTCCGCTAAAAGTGACATTAGTAGTATCGCATGCATTGCTGAAAGTCGGATATAGTGCTTCTTCATTATCATAATAGCAGGAGACAAAGAACAATAAAAATATGGCCATAGTGGCAAGTGAAATAAATAATCGCTTCATTATAAATGAATTACTAATTGTTTAAAAATCCGTTATTAATCCATATTTCAAATTGTCTGATTCTGCAGGTTGAGAAAGTACTACCTACTGGCATCTGGGGCACACCTGTTCCTTTAAGGGAGTTTAATAATGTACCGTTGGAAGCGACGGTTGCAATATCATTATATGATGCAAGTAAGATATTGCCTGATGGGGAAGTTCCGCTATGGCACCCTAAACATGAAGTTTGAATTATTGGCCAGATAGTTCCTGAAAAAGTAACTGGATTTATTGTATCGCAAACCTCTCCGCAATTTTCATTAAGGGCACCATAACCTATCCATTTACCGATTGAATCAATTTCAGCAACGGTTAATTGAGGACGACTTGATGGAGGCATTTTTTCCTCCCCGCCGGTGTTTATAATGGTTTGATACATACGACTGTTGGCAGGGCTTCCTGCAGTTACGGTGGTCATCGTAGTGGTATAGCTGATATATTGATGTCCACCCGCATGCGAAGCTGCATCATGACAACCGGTAGAAGCACATTTTGAGACGAGTACAGGGAGGATATCTCTTGTGAAACAGGCTCGGGCCACATAAGTATTTCCGCCTCCGTTACCACCGGTGCCGCCTGTCCCTGTCGTATCCGTACAAGTGATTAATGTAGCTCCCTGTTCAATCCAGACTCTTATTTTTGTCCTGTTTTCCAGGGAAAGCGGCTGACTTGGAGGCATCCGGTTTCCCCATTTTGCAATAATTGTCTGGTAGAGCCTGCTGGCATCAGGGTTGCCTGGACTTATATCCTTGATAATAGTAGTATAACTGTTCAGGGGCATACGCGATTCTCTTCCTGCTCCGTCGTGACAACTGGGAATGGCACAGTTATTAATAAAGATTGGCAGGACATCACCGGTAAAACATACCTCAGGCAAATTGGCGATGTTCGCCACATGTGTGCAGGAAGTAAACCATGAAAAAGCTGTGAGGAGTATTAGCAAAGTGAGTGACAGATAGATTTTATCAGACTTCATAAATATACAGCAGGTTAACATTCTAATTAACAATAAAAATACTCAAAATGTACCTGTTTATTGTGCAACCTTGAATGATAAAAAGCATACAAAGCCTATCTTGCAAACAGCATATTAAATTCATGCTCGAAATTTGGAGTAAAAATATCTTTTCCTAAATTTTCCTTTATTTCCTTTAGCGACCAGAATCTTCCTTCCTCAATTTCATCATTATTGATTACAGGAATCTCATCTGAAATCGTGGAGAAAGGATTAACTAATTCCCTTTCACGGGTAGATTCCCACACATATTTCCCCAAAAACTCAGGAACAAAATTATATATTCCAAGCTCCTCTCCGGCTTCTCTCAAAAGAGCCTCATTCGGTGTCTCACCCTGACTGAAATGTCCTCCGACTGATGTATCCCATTTACCCGGCTGGATATCTTTTGTTTTCGCCCTTTTCTGCAAAAACAATTCGCCTCTGGTATTAAACAGATGAAGATGAACAACAGGATGAAGCAGCATGCTCTTTCCATTATGGCAGACACTGCGCAGGGCTCTGCCGATTGTATTACCGTCTTCATCGACTATTGGGAACCATTCTTCGGGATTGGAGTTTTTCATAACCCTAATGATTGCAAAATGGTATAGGCTGACAAACAATTAAATAATTCCATCGCCAGTTGCATCTAATATATAAAACTTTTTATGGAGTAACCATTTCCGTCCGGAGCTTGGTGACATAATCGCGAATCTTATTCAGTGTTTCAACGGTAACAGTCATCTGGCTGCCGGTTGAACGTAAGACTTGCTTGGTTGTGTCAATTTCAAGGTCGCCTTTTTTGAAATAGATATCNNTCGTCATAATAATTTTTCAGGAAACTGAGCAGGGAAGTCAGAGTGTATTTCTGCTGTGCGATTCTTTGTATAACTTCAGGATCCGGTTTGTCAGGGTCATAAACGAGCTGCGTTGCTATAAACATCGCTTCCACCCATCCTCCCATTATCATAAGACCAGCTGTGCTCTCTCTTCCTCCTTCACGCAAATGAGCTTCCATCTTAATATAAGCATCATTCATAAGGAACAGGATTGTATCAGGTTCGGAAATATCGCTTTCAACTCTCTTGATAGGTTCGGTAAGATAATTATCCGGGATTCCAAGTTTATTGCACATTTCGCGGATGGTCACCATATAGTCGATCATCTGCTGACCGATACCGAATACCTTAAGATATCCGAAATCAACTCCATAGACCCCGGTATTGATTGAAGCTTTTGAGCTGCTAAGATACTGATCCCTGTTTGAGATGGGATTTAGTGTGGCATTATTGTAAGGGATACCAAGTCGGTTAAAGATTGTACATATTTCAACCGGAGTAAGAATTCCATAAAATATCTCATTCTTTGGTGCCAGGTCATTGCTCTTTGTAGTATCTGATTTATAGGTTGAAAAGACCGGGACAAAAGAATCCTTCTCTTTTGCTCTATGTTTGCAGGAAAAGGCAAAAGGTATTAAAAGTATTATAAGGAAATAGAGTGGCCTTTTCATCTCTTCATAATTGAATATTCAAAATTAGCAATAAATATGATTCAACTTAGCTGAACATGATAAATTCGATCAGCTAATTTTTCTGTTGACAGGCCACCAAAATTCCAGGGATTTCATGTCCTCACCTCCTTCCTCTCCGGGTTTTTTGCCCCCCGACCCCCTAAAGGCTACCCTTTATACACATCTCGTT
>PLLX01000169.1 GCA_003141415.1 Bacteroidales bacterium | reverse complement strand
TAAAATCAGACCAAAAACCCATCTAAGATATGCTAAAATGAAAAAATGAGTAAAACTCATTCTTCTGAATCTTATTCACTTTTAGTATTTAACCCTACTCCTGAAAATCCCTACTGATTGCCTTAATCCTCGTTTCATTTCTTGAACAAATCGACTCATTTCTGGATATTACTCTGTAATGACAACAGATTTATTGATTTCAATTTCAGGGTATATCCTTGAAAATATCAGTGTATGCTTAAAGTTATTTTTCAGAATATGATTTTGCTTGACGGATATTACCAAGGATATAATATTGAACTTGTCGAAGGTAAAAAAATAGTCCAGGCGGGGCACTTTGCATAAGAAGGCCAATTAGAGTTAATTAAGTCTTTTAATTTCCAAATACTTTTTTAAGTAAATCTGATGTCCTGGCCATCGGATCTTTACGGATTTTTAATTCTTCTTTGGCAATCATAACAAATAGACCATCGATGGCTTTTTGAGTGACATACTCAGGAAGATTAGGATTCATTTTTTTAACCAGTGGGATCTTATTATATGTTGTAATCAGATCGCCCCAGTAACGGGTTGCATTAACATCATCAAGAGAAGTTTTTATAATGGGCTGAAATTTTTCAATAAGTTCAGTTGATGTGTTATTTTTAAGGTACAAAGTAGCTGCATTATCTGTCCCTTTAACAATATTAATAGCATCTCTTATCGTCATGTTTTTTATGGCGGCTATAAAAATTGGTTTTGCTTCGTTTGCTGCTTTTTCAGCAGCCCGGTTCATCGATTCATTAAATTCATCCACCTTCTTACCCATTCCAACTGCCCTGAGTTTTGACTCCATCTCCTTTGCTTCGGAAGGAAATGGAATTTTAATTTCAGGATTGCCCCAGTATCCATTAAGAACTGAAACCGATTTCACACTTTCCCCGGTGCCATTTACCAGTGCTTCTTTAATACCATCAGCTGCATCCTTTTCGGTCAGCCCTTTGCTCTTAGAGTTAAGCATTTTTTTTGCATCCTTTAAAAACTGTGCATCAAGGTATTGCATATTCAGAATAGCTATAATTACAAGGAAATATACTTTTTTCATATTCTACGATATTTGAAGTTTGGAATTATTGGTGCAAATATCCTGCCAAAAGCATTTACCTTGAATTGGCAGTTTTATATTTGTCGGATTACTGATATTTGGAAACTAATGCAAGCAGTTGTTCTTTTTTAAATGGTTTTGAAATATAATCATTGCTGCCTGCAATAAAAGCCTTTAACATTTCATTACTTAATGCAAAACCGGTTTGAGTGTTTCTTCATCATAAACAGGTTCATATGGTATTGTGAAGAAAAATTTTGAGCCTTTACCTACTTCTGATTCGATCCATATTTCCCCTTTTAGTAAATCAATATTTCCTTTACATATGGCAAGCCCTAAACCAACTCCTTCGTATAACCTTATGTTTTCCTGTTCTACTTTATGGAATCGTTCGAAAATTTTTTGGTGAAATTCAGAATCGATTCCGATTCCTGTATCATCAACAAAGAACTCCAGTTTATCAATTACCCGAGTGTAGCCATAACTTATATGTCCATTATCGGTATATTTAATGGCATTATTTAAAAGGTTACTGAGAATCTGTCGGATTTTTATAGCATCTGTCAGGATCAGACTTAGCTGGTCTGAAAGTCCTTTAATTACCGAAAATGAAATATCCTTTTTAATTAAAGGCTTAAAAGAAAGATATAATTCATCCAATAAGTTATTAAGTTGCACTCTCTTTTTATTTATACTTATATTTCCTGTTTCAATAAGAGAAATATCTAAAACTTCATTGACTATGTTAAGCAATTGATCTGAGCTTTTTGAGATCATTTCTAAATAATCGGTTTTTTCTGTATCTGATGTATTTTTATCTTTCAGGAGTCCGGAAAAACCTAAAATACTATTCATGGGAGTACGAATCTCATGTGAAATATTCTGAAGAAAGGCAGTTTTTAGCCTGTCACTGTCTATGGCTTTTTGTTCAGCATTTCGTATTTTAATAAGATGACTTTTTAATATTGTATAAAACAGTATAGCAGTAATAAGAACATAAAACCAACCCTTAAATGTCTGGATTCTGGTTAATAAATCAGGGTCTCTTATAAAGTAGTTAAGTAATTTGTCTGAAAATATAATCCATAAACCCCCAATAATTATGTAGCCTGCGATAATTCTATATTCAAATTTTAATTTTTGCATTTTTGGCAATCTGAGGTTTTAAACACTGTTCATCCTGTCAAATGCTTTTTGCAAATCATCAGGTCCGGCTTTAGCCATTGCTTCACTGAATCCAAAAGCAAGTTCAGTTTTACCTTGTTTTAACTGAATAAAAACTGCCTCAATAAAATCACTAACCGGGAGGGCGCTGTTGTGCAATCCTTTGCCACCAAGATCGGTATTAAGTGCCGGTGGTATCACTTCAATTACTTCAATATTTTTTGATTTCAGTAAATGTCGCAACGAAAGAGTAAATGAATGAAAAAATGCTTTTGATGCCGAATATACCGGCATCCGGGCGAGTGGTACAAAAGATAACCCAGAGGTAATATTGATAACCGTATTTAACGATTTCAGATTAGTAAAAAGTGATGTAAGGTGAATCGGAGCCTCAATATTAATAGCAATTTCCTCTTTTGCCCGTTGAAAAAAATCTGTGTCAGAAAGAGACATCCGTTGCTGAATACCTGCATTATTTATTAACACATTCAGATCGTTATGATTTTGTGATATCCAGTTAAAAAGAGCTTCTCTCTCTTCAGCTTTGGCCAGATCACATCTTCTTGTCACAACTGACGGAAATTTTTTGGAAATTTCCTCTAAAAGAGATTCCCGTCTGCCGCAAATGATTATTGTATTGTTCTCTCTAACAAATCTCTCTGTTAGTCCTAATCCAATGCCAGAGGCACCCCCCGTAATCAGAATTTTATTATTTGAAATTTTCATCTTGAATATAGTAATGGTTCGTAATCATATCCGCTATATATCCTGGTAATAAGTATGAGAGTAAGTTCCCGGCATAATAATATCAATTTTTAATGGAAGCATTAGTCGCTTCAGTCTTAAATCCATCGATAGGGAGATAAACCTGATTTATAAATAGCTTTCAAATATTCTGTCAATATATTGAGCCAGATCAAAATCAAGCTGGGTTATTCCATTGGCATCATGAGTGTTTAGATTGATAGTTACACTGTTATATATGTTGCTCCACTCAGGATGATGATCCATTTTTTCTGCTTCTAAAGCTACCGCGGTCATAAATGAAAATGCATTCACAAAGTTTTTGAATTTAAAGTTCCTTGATAAATGGATTCCATTAAAGGACCAGCTTTTTAATTTCACTGAAAGAAATTTTTTGACCTTAGTATTTGAAAATGCTTTCATAACTTTGTTTATTTCATGTTAATATCGGTGTATACTTCTTCTGACTCTGAATTGCTCTTGATCAACATATTTGTAATGGAATCTTCATTTTCATGGTGGTAGATATATGTTGGTAGTTTTGTCTCTTTCATTAAAACCCCGGCCCCTGCTGCCCTGTCAAACAGATCAGCATCTGTTCCAACCATTATTTTTCTGAATCCTTTTAGCTGAAATAAAACACTCCTTTCAATAAAGAAAGTTCCGCCTATGATACATTCGTTAAGGTTAATTCTTTTATTATAATCATACCTGTCAGGAACATACTTATTTCCGATGATTTTTGCACCGCCATATAAAAACCTGATTGCGGTATCTTGTAAAAGAATCGCTTTCCTCGATTGAAGATGTATCGGATTATACTCATCATCGGAGTCAAGAAAAGAAATAAATTTGCCTGAAGATGAGTTTATTCCGGCATTTTTTGACAATGCTTCTCCACTGTGAGCTTTTCTTAAATATTTTATCTTATGATATGATCTTATATAGGGGATAACCTGTAAATATGTGTCGTCAGAACTCTCATCATCAACAATTATAGCCTCCCAGTCATGTTCACTCTGCAAAATCAGTGAGTCCAGGGCTTTCTTTAGAATTTGTGCCCTGTTGTATGTAGTAATGATAATCGAAAAAAAAGGTTGAAGAGTCGGTTTTGCGTTATTACCCGGATACTGAGAAGGTATATTTTTCATTCTTTAGGATTTAAAGGATAAACACAAATTATCTTTTATTGTTTATTTCCTCCTACACTCTTCTCCATTCTTTAAATACATTTTTCTTAAATATATGTTGATACGCCATGCTATAAATGCCTTGCATGAGTAATACAACATAACCAAAATGCCTATATCTTCTCGGAGATTCATAAACTACCAGATTTGTAAAGAAATGAAGTTTTCCTATTTTCCGTAGTCTCCTGAAAAAATCAGAGTCTTCACCATGCACGATATTCCCGTTATAGCCCTTAACCTCCCTGAATGCAAATCCTTTTACAATCTGACATTGTCCTCCGCTTATTGGAGCCTTTGTCGTAAAGCTGAATCGCACTATATTGTTAAAGAGATAGTGAAACACCTTATCTTTTAAAATGGTTTCATCGGGAAAAATACTTAAACTGGGAGTTCCTCCAACGACTTGCGAATCTTGAAATACTGTAAATACTTCTGATAAAAAGTTGTTTGGATCCTTAATAACAGTGTCAGCATCGCAAAAAATAAAGATATCGCCTGTGGCTATGCCAGCTCCTGTATTCCTTCCATTTGCAATTGTTTTTGGAGCATCTTTATTGTCTCGTATAACTAAAGCCCCCTTTTTCTTTGCTATCTCGACCGTTTTATCTGTACTGTTACCGTCAGCTACAATAATTTCATAATTATAATTTTTGTCGAGCTTGTTTATATCATCTATGAGAACTGCAATTCCTTTCTCTTCATTTAATGCAGGAATAATAAAAGATACTTTTATTTTCATATTGTCCATAAAAGTCCAAGATAAGAAGTAAATGTATTATCTTTTGTAAAAGTATGGCCCAAAGAAAAAATGAAATGAAATTTCTCTGTCGGATTAATAGACCCCCCCAGATTAAATCCGGTTTCAGATTTGGTGCTTTTAGTGTCGGCAGAATGAAAATAAAGTTCTCCGCCCAATGTTATTGTCTTTGAAAAATCGTACTGTATTTCCCAACCCGAAAATATCCAGTTTTTATTATTTGTACCTGGATTTATCCAATAACCAGCACCTCCATAAGTAGTTAATTTTTCCCACGATTTTTGTATCCATAGCGGTAGATAGATTTTCGTTTTCCCGTCACTGAATTCACTGTTTTTTATTGTAGGGATTTCCAGAATAGGGAATATACCTATCTGAGGTGAATTTTCTGTTTCCTGTACGAAACGATATTTTATGCCAAATTCCGTATCTGCGTATCCGAAATCAGAACCCTCGTGTCTGGCATAATTGTAATTCATTGGTAATAATAAATGGACCTGCACATTTGGAATCAATCCATAATTTAATTCAAGATGAGGGGCCGTTCCTGACCAAACTCCAAGCTGATAATTGTTGATAGATGAAATATAATACTCCCAATGCTTAAATCCGACAGTTTCCGGATCGTCTGTATTGAAAGGTGGTCCGGCATAATTTAGTTTAATATTTAAAAAAATTAATATGAATAAAAAAATTAAGTATTTCTTGTTAATTACCAGCATATTTTAACTTTTTCTTTTTCCAAAGATTTTTGAATCAACCGACCAATTTCCCGAACCATAAATCAAAAGATACACCAGTAGAAGGGTCATGGCAAAGTCGGTACGGTATTCATGAGCCCAGGGCCATACACCTTTATGGATCAGAATTGGTATTTTTGTTGTTATAAAGGCGGTAATCATTATGATTATTAAGGGTACAGAAGCCACTCTGGTAATTAAACCTATGATTATAAGAGCACCGCAAATAATCTCAAAAGTACCCGTGAAATAAGCCCAGAATGCCGGATGGCTGAATCCAATCGTCAGAAACCTTCCGGTTCCCAATATTTCAGGAAATAAATTTTTTTGTATCCCTTCAGTCAAAAATATTAGACCGACAGTAAGCCTGACAAAGATTGCTCTGTTATCGTTTTCGGTACTAAGGATATTTGTACTTAGTCCATTCTTTGTTTTCATGTCTTCGGGAGATTTTATTTTCTTTATTTGTTCATCTTACTTTTAGATGAATATAACAAGAAACAGAAACATTTGTTTAGATATTGTTTATCATACTAGACCCATCAGCCACACCTCACACGGCGAACATTGTACAATGAACCAGGGATCAGGACAGGCGGTAAGCATATAACTGCAATGTCAAAACTATCTACGATTCACGACTTTGGAGGATTTTCACAGGAATTGTTTAATGCGCAAAATCCGGCTATGGTGAGCCCTGAATAAGCTAATAATGTCAAACGTACTATTTTTTCTACTTTGGCTGGAATCGATGATAATACGGAACAATCGCAAGCCAATACAAAAGGTATTCAGTACATGTAACTTAATAGTAATACCGGAAATAAAACCTTATCTTTGAGCAAATCCGGATGATTGGATAATTATTAACGAATCAAATATCAATTTATGGGTAGATCGCAGGAAACATCAAACAAAAAAGAAGTAAAAAATAAAAAGGATAAAAAGAGAAAAGAAAAAGAGAAGAAGCGGCTTATAAGGAAAGAGAGCGGAAAAAGCAGCTTTGCCGATATGATTGCCTACGTTGATGAGTTTGGAAAAATTTCTGCTACACCTCCCGATCCTAACAGGAGGATTGAGGTCGAAGTTGATAACATCGAAACCGGAGCTAAGAAAAATATCCCATCCCCTAAAGCCAGTTATATACGAAAAGGAGTGGTAACCTTTTTCAATGATTCAAAGGGTTTTGGCTTTATCCGCGATATGGAGAATAAGCAAAGTGTATTTGTTCATGTCAACAACCTCCAGGAACCGATCAAAGAGAATAATATTGTCACTTTTGAAATAGGGAAAGGACCCAAGGGGCTGACAGCTTTAAATGTAAGTTTGTTTAAGGAGTAAAAATTAATTACGAACTTCAGCTAAACCAGGCGCACGCTATATCTGCTTTAATGGTGCTATCGGTTTGGCTGAAGTTCGTGCCATTTGGCTTCGCCGAACTCGCCCCTTCGAGGACTCGGTTCTTTGGTTACTTTCTTTGTTTCAAGGACAAAGAAAGTGACATGTATTTAAAGGGGTTCGGGGCAACGCCCCGATAAGAGAAAACCCGTCATGGAAGGGGGAAATAAAATCAGTCGTGAACATCTTTCAGAAAATAGTTTAAACAATTCAAGCCAACCGTTGTTAATATTATAATGATTGACTTGTTATTCAATATAAAGCTAACCTGTGATTTCTCTCAAAAAAGAGAATTATCAATCTCACATGTTGCAGTGACAGCAACAACTAACCATATAATTTTTCACTCATTATTCTTATGATTTATTATGAAAAGTATTATTAAAAAGATAGTCTCGATTACCTTTTTGTTGGCACTGGCCTTCAAGGTATTTGCCCCAACCAGTGAATCTTTGATCTTAGTCAGACCGTTACCTGATGAGCCATACAAAATTCTTATTCATGCAATCGGTTTGGTTGAAACTCAGTATGATACGCTGGCTTATAATCCGCTTGAAGATGCAGTTGGTTATTTCCAGATACGTCCGATACGTCTTATTGATTATAATGACAGAACGGGAAGTACTTATTCAATGAATGATCTTTTTAATTATAAAATTTCTGAGAAGATATTCTTGTATTATGCTTCAGAGATCGGCCCTTACAATTTTGAACGGATAGCCAGGACCTGGAACGGTTCAGGTAAGAGTACAAACGTCTATTGGGAGCAGGTTAAAAAATTCTTATAGTCCGAAATCGGAAGAGGATGAACGGAAGTTCGAGGGTAGGAGTAATCCCACTTACGACTTCGGTTTTCTAACTTTTTTCTTATCTGAAAGATTTTTTCTTTACTAAGATTAAAAGGGAAAATATTTTGTTTTTTTGTATTTGTTATCTTAAAGAATATCAGATGAAAAAAAACATAGCTTCCCTCTTTCTCTGTTTTGTTATAATGATGTCACCAAATACAATCTCCAAAGGACAGAATGCAGATACAAATCAGGCAGTTAATGGTTCAACAACCCTGAAATTTTGTGACATGGGTAATATAGTCTGATTGAACAAGTATACCTAACTTCACGTTTGATAAAAAAACAATATGAAAGAAAAGATACTCAATGGCTGGCAAAAACTCCTGACAGGATATCCCTGGTTCAGTTGTGAAGGATGTTACCCGATAACTGCTTATTCTGAGTTCATGCCGCCACCTCATCTCGGATATAAGCCATATGGTAAACCTGATAATCGGATTTTGCAGGAAGATGATCCATTTGGATGGAAGATATCTGAAATGGAAGAGGAGTATGAACTTAAGCCAGGGATTGAACATATCGGCCATCAGATAATGAGTAATATTCTGAAACTTGGTAAAGGACTTCCACAACATTTTATCAGTGGTCATGGCGGGGAAAACCTGGTGAATAATCCCTACTGGCCTTCTGAACTGGCTTCTCATGCCGGATCATTACTGCATGAGAGATATATAACCTTACTGCCGTTAATGCTTTCACGTACACAGGACGATAAGGGAAGAGTTATCTGGACTTTCTTCGGAAATAGTATACATGAACCTGAACCGGTGTTTTGGAAAAGTTTTTTTACTGCCCCGGGTACAGAGATACCTGAAACTGAATCAATATCTTTCTTTACAGATCTTTTATCTGAAGCTTACGGAGAGAAACTTACTGATGGTGAATCTCTTTATAGAATTGGATTCAGAATAATGACCTCTGAAGGATCAATTCTTCCGGAATGGACAAAGAAATTTATTGTAAAAGACGATTCATCATTTCTGAATGTAAGATATCTATTGACATTCAGTCCTTTCAGCTTGTTGTCTGAAGAAGTGAAAAATAAATACCTGTCTGGGAGTTTATCACTGATTCCGTTTCCGGGGAGCCTTGTATTCTGGGGAATGCCTGGTTATCTTCGTCTGAAAAAAGAACTTACTGTAACTGGTCAGATCCCGTTACTGAACCTGGTTGCCAGGAACAGGGGGATCGAAGGATTACGGGTGACGCAATCAGGATGGCTTCATGAACCGCATCCTGGAAGTAAGAACCTTATAATAAATGAAAATCTTATTCATAATACTTATCATCGGACCCACCGCTGGCAACGGCTCCAAAGATATCAGGATGAACTAAATGAAGTTGGACACAAGGTAAGATTGATAAAAGCATTGTTTAGTACAGAACCTGATGCTATGGGTTTGTATGACAAGCCATTAGCTTGTAACTGTCAGCTTTGGAACAGCAAATTCGACCTTCTGTTAAATGGTCCGGAAGCAGGAAAGAGAAAAATAACGGAGGTTGAGAAGATCCTTTTAAAGGGAGGTCTCTTCGGATACAGATTCTTTTATCCACCGATGCGTGTCGGGGAACATGAAATTTATCTGCACAGGCCTCTCGTAGCATTTGTCCCGGAGGGATCAGATATGGTTGAGATTAAGGCTGAGTCTCTTTACGGATATATCACCGGATATCATAATAAAGATAAAGAGATGTCAAATCCGATTGAACTTTGGCCAAGGATGCAGAAGCGTGATATGTATCTTTCTGCCCTTCATGATTTCAATTCAGTCAATGATCATTATGCCCATCAGACTTCTTTTAACATTATCTCACTGCTTGAGAGCTGGGAAATGCAGAAGCGGAAGCTGTTAAAAAGATCATTTGCACAAAACCTTTTGAATATAGCAAAACATAAAACGCTTGAATTTTGGTTTGACGAAATGGATACTCACGTTACCTTGTCGGAAAAAGATGGTCAGATGCAAATGGCTTTAGAAAGAATTATAGAAGGACAGTATGATTCAACTCTTCCGAAGCCACTTACATTTACAGAAACCTCCTCACGGAAGTTTGAAGAAAACTGGTGGAATGACATTAAATTTCTTGCGGAGGGCGAATTTATCTACAAGGATAATGCAGATATAATGCTTGATGAGACCACTCTTTCGCTGGTACAGAAGCAAAAACGCGATCTTGAACACCTGGGCGATTATTTTATTGACAGATATCGCAAGATAATTGCTGATGCCGGTATGGAAGGCCAGGCATTGGTAGGAGAATTACCATTTAAATGGAATACGCTGTTTAATTTCTCGCAATATGGAGGCTGGCTGGGAAATCAGGATGGCAACATTTACGAGCGAAACTTACTGGTTATTATACCGGGGAAAAACCGAAAACAGGCAGTTGTTTTTGGAGATCATTATGATACTGCCTATATGGAAGACATTTATGAAAAAGAACGAGGCGGCTCAGGAGCACGATTGGCAGCAAGAGGTGCCGATGATAATTATTCAGCCAGTGCAACATTGCTGCAAGCGGCACCGATATTTTTAAAATTATCGAAGGAGGGTAAGCTTGAACGCGATATCTGGCTGGTACATCTTACCGGTGAAGAGTTTCCGTCTGATTGTATGGGTGCCCGAAATCTATGTCAGTCGCTCATCGAAAAAAAGCTGAATCTGAAAGTAGATGATAAAAATAATATTGACCTTTCAGACACTGAAATTGTTGGACTTTATGTGATGGATATGATAGGTCATAACCGTGATAACGACCAGGATATATTCCAGATATCACCCGGGAAAAGTGCTGAATCATTGTACCTTGCTTATCAGGCACATATTGCGAATATGATATGGAACGAGTATGCGCATAAATGGAACAGGCAACCTGAAAGATTAAATTTAAGCCGGGGTCAACGGATTAAAGAGTCGCAGGAAATACCCGATATTGCCAGGCATCTTGCATTAAAAGGTGAGGTACGTACCCAGTACAATCCTCATAGTTCACTTTTCAATACCGACGGACAGATCTTCTCTGATACAGGTGTCCCTGTGGTGCTTTTTATGGAGAACTACGATATTAACAGGACCGGTTATCACGATACAAAAGATACTCTTGAAAATATTGATCTTGATTACGGGGCAGCTTTTGCCGCTATTGCAATTGAAACAGTCGCACGAATTGCAACATTACCAGAAACAGGATTCAGTTAGCTAATATTTTCATTCAATATTTTTTTCAACTTTTTCAACTTATACACTAAATTTATTGAACCATGAATATTACATTCAGAACAACTCCGGAAAAACGTGATATAAAACGAGTGATGGAAATTGTTGAGTCAACAAAGTTCTTCTATGACCACGAGGTCGAAATAGCAGTTGAACTGGTAGCGGAACGGTTAAGTCAGGGTGAATCAACGGGCTATTATTTTGTTTTTGCGGAAGTTGACGGTGTTACAGCAGCTTATTCATGTTATGGCCCGATAGCCATGTCAAAAACATGTTTTGATCTTTACTGGATCGCTACTCATAACGATTTCCGTGGAAAAGGTATTGGTAAAAAACTGATAGAGGAGACATGCGATCAGGCTCGAAAAATGGGATGTAAGATACTGATTGCAGAAACTTCAGGTTTGGAACATTATGCCCCAACAAGAGCATTCTACGATAGTAATAAATTTGAGCTGGAAGCCAGGCTGAAGGACTTTTATACTGAAGGCGACGATAAGCTCTTTTATACGAAGAGGATCGGGTAGATCAATCTATATTTATTATAATAAGACGCTTATTAAGCAGAAGGGGAGAAAGGGGGAATGAGAGAATCGGATAAAAAGCAAAGTCCATTAACCAGTGGTATTACTCTGTACGACTCCATGGTTAAATGTAAAAAAAAGGAGACATCACTTTCAGCGTCTACTTTCTTTATACATAGAAACTTTTTAATTTCCTATATCCACATTTACGGTAGCCGCCTTCAATCCCTTCGATTCTGCTTTAACTGTAAATGAATCCGTTGCTCCTTTTTCTGCAGCAACAATTATCAGACACAAACCATTGTAGGCTTTCTTAGATTTGGCCTGAAATGACTCATGACTGGTAGCATCACCGTTATCGGTTGCAACGATTCTCCCCGGCCCTTCAATACTGAAATTGAGCTGGTTAATACTTTTTGGAACAAGAAGTTTATTCTTATCTTCAATCCTTACAGTAATATAAATAAGGTCGGTACCATCAGGATGAACAACCGGTCTGTCGGCAACCATAAATAAAGCATCCGCTTTCCCGGTTGTTCGTACTTCGTCTTCTGCCCATTTAGCTCCATTCTTATAAGCAATAACTTTAAGTTCACCTGGCTGATATACAACATCATCCCACTTGATACGATATTCAAATTCTCCTTTTTTCTTCCTGCCAAGTGATTTGCCATTCAGGAAAAGTTCAGCTTCGTCACCAGATGTGTAAACATGTACCGGAGTAACCAGGCCTTTTCTTTCCGGCCAGTTCCAGTGAGGAAGAATATGAGCCATTGGAAGTTCAGGTCTCCATCTTGACTGATACAGATAGAAGCGATCTTTTTTAAATCCTGCTAAGTCCATTATTCCAAAATAACTGCTGCGTGACGGAACCTCTTTTACACCTTCTTTCTCCAGCATCTTAAGCGTTTCTTTATACCCCCATGAATCTGGTTTTAGACCTGTCATATCACCATAGTATGGAGTAGGCTCCCCAATATAATCAAAACCTGTCCACACAAACTCGCCCATGGCAGCCGGATATTTATCAAAGGTCGTCCACTGTTGGTCCGGCGTAGTTGCCCAGGCAGGATAAGCAACATCATAAGATGTTATTTGGAATATCCCTTTGCCGGGAATATTATTGTCGAGGTCACCCTGTACTATCGGGAAGAAGTATTCACCTCTGGAACTGACAGTTGAAGCAGATTCGGTTGAAATCAATCCAAGATCAGCATTATCTTTCAGATCGTAAAACCTCTTGTAGTCACCAAGATGGTAATTGATGCCAAAAACATCAAGTGACTTCTGGAAACCATTTGTTCCGGAATCACCATTATCGCAACCTGCTGTTACCGGACGGGTATTATCTTCTGACTTGACTATTGAGTTAAGTGCTTTAGCAAGGTAAGGATTTCCCTGATCAGGAACCTCATTGCCAATACTCCACATAAACACTGAAGGATGGTTCCGGTCGCGACGGACCATAGCTTTTAAATCTTCCATATGCCAGGCATTGAATATGAGATTATAATCCTTCGGTTTCTTACCAATTCTCCAAGTATCAAATGCTTCAACCATGATGAGAAACCCCATCTTGTCACAAAGATCTACAAGTTCCGGGGCAGGAGGGTTGTGACTTGTCCTGATGGCATTGCAGCCCATCTCCTTCAGTATTTCAAGTTGCCGTGCAGCAGCACGTGTATTAAAAGCTGCTCCAAGAGCTCCCAGATCATGATGGTTACAAACTCCTCTTATTTCAACTCTTTTGCCATTGAGCAGGAAACCATTACGTGCAGTAAAATTCAGAGTTCTGAAGCCAAAATTTGTTTCATATCTGTCTGTAATAGTTGTTCCCTGCATCACAATAACAGCTACCCGGTAAAGTTCAGGCTTAGTTATATCCCATAAAACAGGTTCCTTGACCGGAATATCAAACCTAAAGTCATGGGTCGTCATACCCGGGATAGTTGCAGTGACAACAACTGATTCTGCAACAGGGGTAGTTATCGGTTCAAATTTTTCATTCAGTTTATAAACTATAGTTTTAACTGTAACAGGTACCGGATCATTAAAATGGCTTTCAACTTCAGCCTTTACGCTCAGCATACCTCTCTCTTTCTTAATTTCAGGAGTTGTACAGAATACGCCATTATTTGCAATATGTAATTGCGAAGTTTTTATCAGCCAGACATTCCGGTATAGTCCTGCTCCCGGGTACCATCTGGAATCCCAGTTTTTGGTGTCAAGTCGGACTGCAATAATATTTTCTTTTCCTGAAATAATATAAGGTGTAAGATCGAGACGGAAAGAAGTGTATCCATAAGGCCATTCCCCCACATACTTCCCATTCAGCCATACTTTAGCGTTGGCCATTGCTCCATCGAAATCGACATAGATACGTTTTCCTTTATCGTTGTCACTTACAAGAAAATGTTTTCTGTACCATCCGATCCCTTTCCATGGTAAAAGTCCGGTATTGTTTTCCAGTGTATCGCTGAATGGGCCCTCGATAGCCCAATCGTGTGGGAGATCCAATGATCTCCAGTTATTGTCGTTGACTGAAGGTAGCTGAAGGTTTTCAGGCTCCTTATCAGTTATAGCAGCTTCGCCTGAGGCATTAAAATATTTCACGAATTTCCAACCCTGGTTGAAAGATTCGCGCGACCCAGGCGACTCCTGTGAGAGTAAAGATTCACTGATACACATTGTTATCATGATCATTAAAAATGTTAGGATTGATGTTTTTTTCATATAGCAGTGATAAAGAATTTTTCTCTAAATTAGTTAAATCCTGATAATTCCGGCTACAATAATCTACTCATAATTAGCAGCCGGTTTAGAGTAAAAACAGATATTTCCTTTTAAATATTTGAGGGTTGTTTGTTTTCCCGCTGAACCCGCTGATCTTCTCAGATTCAAACTTATCATCTGCGTCAATCTGCGAAACCTGACTGCCGGCAGACAGGTAGCCGGGAAATTCTCCATTACTGATTCACCTTTATACTATTATCTTTTTACTTTTGTCTTTTTACTTTTATCTTTTATATTAATACTCTAATCGATGAACAGGTTATACAGTATTTACTTTGTATTACTAATCTCTATCTTACATCAGGTTGCGGTTCAGGCCCAATATCAACCGTCTGCTAATAAGGTATTTACAAGACAGGACACACTACGTGGATCAATAACTCCTGAAAGAGCATGGTGGGACCTGACGTATTATCATCTGGATATTATTGTAAACCCTGCTGATAGTTCAATAATCGGAACAAATACAGTAACATACAGAGTTCTTAAACCAGCAAGTCTGATGCAGATTGATCTGCAGGGCCCATTGACACTTATAAAAGCGGTTCAGGATAATAATGTTCTTAAATTTAAAAGAGAAGGCAATGTATACTGGATTGAACTTGCTGAAAAACAGGAGCAGGGAAGGATATATTCAGTTGTTCTTACTTATGGTGGTAAACCAAAGGTATCAACAAGGCCTCCATGGAGCGGCGGTATTACATGGAAAAAGGATAAAAATGGTTTACCTTTTATTGCCTCCTCATGCCAGGGTGACGGAGCAAGCTTGTGGTGGCCTTGCAAAGACCATATGTATGATGAGCCCGATAGTATGCTTATAAGTGTGAATGTGCCGGGGAACCTTATGGATGTATCAAACGGACGTTTGAGAAGCGTAGTGAAACAAAAGAATAAAACAAAGACCTACAACTGGTTTGTAGCGAACCCTATTGACAATTATGGTGTAAATATCAACATTGCTGATTATGCACATTTCTCAGAAATCTATAAGGGTGAGAAAGGGTCACTTGATTGTGATTATTATGTACTGAAGGAAGACTTTGAGAAAGCAAAACTTCAATTTAAGCAGGCCCCGTTGATGCTTGCTGCTTTTGAGCATTGGTTCGGTCCTTATCCGTTTTATGAAGATGGATACAAACTTGTAGAGGCCCCTTATCTTGGGATGGAGCATCAGAGTTCAGTAACCTATGGCAATGGATTTAAGAATGGATACCAGGGAACTGATCTGAGCTATAGCGGATGGGGATTAAAGTTCGATTTTATAATAATACATGAATCTGCCCATGAGTGGTTCGCAAATAGTATCACTTATGAAGATATTGCAGATATGTGGGTTCATGAGAGCTTTGCTAATTATGCAGAAAGTCTCTATGTTGAGTATTATTTTGGAAAGGAGGCCGGAAGTGAATATGTCCTTGGTACCCGGGCTAACATTCTGAATGATATACCAATAATAGGTTTATATGGTGTCAACAGCGAAGGGTCACATGATATGTATTATAAGGGAGGGAACATGCTTCACACACTCCGTCAGATAATAAATGATGATGAGAAATGGAGAAGTATATTGCGAGGACTCAATAAGGATTTTTATCATCAGGTTGTAAAGGGCTCACAGATAGAGAGTTATTTAAGTGAAAAAACCGGAATTAATCTGAGAACGATTTTTGACCAGTATCTAAGAGATATAAGAATACCTGTTTTTGAATATTCCGTAAAAGGGAAAGATCTCACTTTCAGGTGGAATAACTGTGTTCCCGGGTTTAATATGCCGCTGAAAATTTATTTATCGGGCAAGGAACAAATCGTAAAGCCAACTCCATTTTTAACCACTCTGAAACTGGATATTGAAAATGCAGTAATTAAAGTCGACCCGGGGTATTATATTGCAACACTGAATATCACAGGAAAATAGGGAAAGCATGGGTAATTGGGAGAGTGGGAGAATGAGTGATGTTACTCCGTGAAACTCCTGTTTAAAAAGGTCAAACGTCAAAACACAAAAGATGCAGGCACTAATAAGAAAGACCTTTGTGACCCTTGGTGCAAACCTTAGTGTCCCTTTGAGGTAAGAAATATAATTCGGTTAACCACAAAGGAACACAAAGGATATCACTAAGTAACACGAAGTGAAAAAGATATGATTAAGGTTTTACCAGTATCGGTTTACCGAATCCAATCTTCTCAAGAGGTTTAAACTGAGTTGAGGCATCACCAACAATTACATAATACATTTGATCAGGAATGATATACTTATCTGTAATGGCTTTATGCTCTTCAATCGTCATATTCTTTATTACGTTTTCTTCCTCTTTGATATAATCATCAGGAAGTCCGTATTTAGAAATTGTTGACAACATCTCAACCAACGATCCATTTGTCTCGAACCGCAGGGCATTTGAAAGGATCATACAGTCTTTAATAAACTGCAGGTCATTCTCGTTAATGCCATTACGATATTTTTCCATTTCATCTTTGATTATTTTAACCGATTCGAAAGTAGCATCTGATCTAACACTTGTTGCAACCGCAAATGGTGCCTTAACGTTCATTTCCTGAAAAAAGCTTGAGGCACCATAAGTATAACCTTTCTGTTCACGAAGTATCAGATTCAGTATACTTGTAAAAGCACCTCCGAGCCTGTAGTTAACGAAATCTGCCTTTACAAAGTCAGGATCGTTCCTTGACAAGGCCAGATATCCTGCATATATAATTGACTGTCGTGAACCAGGGATATCAACAAAATAGATCTGTGATTTCTCCGGATTTTGGGGAATCGGATAAGAATTCAATTTAACCTCCCTCGTTTTCCATTCCGTTTCGAAGGGTTTCAGGGCTGCCAGAGCTTGTTCCTTTGATAGATTGCCTGCAATAAGAATTGTTGAAACATTCGGCGAAAAATTCTTATCATAATAGTTCTTCAGATCATTCATAGTTATCTTTCCTATTGATTCTAATGTTCCACGCGAATTATAACCAAAGATATGATCAGTGCCGTACAACAATTTAGTAAATAATAGGTTGGCTACAATTCGAGGTTGAGCCTGACCCTGAATAATATTGTTTTTAGTACGGTTTTGTGCCAGAGCAAACTCTGTTGTATCCCATCGTGGTTCAAGAACGATCTCTTTCAGGAGTCCTGCTGTTTTCTCAAAGTTCCTTGAAAGCATGCTTACATTTATTGACATCTCTTCCCTTCCAGCATACATATTGATACTTGATCCAAGAAGCTCTGTCTCTTCCTCTAACTCTTCCGGCGTCTTGTTTTTCGTCCCCTGTGGAAGTACGCTTGCAACCATTCCCGCAACACCGGGAAGTTCAGTTTTATCCTGGAGAACCCCTCCATTAATAATAATCCGTAACTCTACCAAAGGCAATTCTTTGTTCTGAATTCCATAAACCCGGATACCATTTGCCAATGTGGCTTTCCACACGGCTGGTACATTAACTTCAGGAGCTTTCCCTGCAGGTGGTTCAACCGTTCTGTCAATCGAAGAAGGAGACTTCACAACTTTTTCTTCCTCTGTTTTTGCAATCTCAACCTGGCTGGCTTCATTGATATTCTCTTCTTTCACACCGGCAGGTACAGAATTTTCTGCAACCATTTCAGGTTTTCCTTTCGGCACAAAACTGGTGACAACATGAGGTTTCCCCTTTATGTATTTTTCATAAGCCATCTTAACGTCGCTCAGGGATACAGCTTTAATATTTTCAATATCTTTTTCGATATATCCCGGATCATTAAGGAAAGTGTTATAGAAGGCAAGCTGAATCGATTTATCAAAAACGCTGGAGATCCCTTCGTAAAAACTCTTTTCACTTGAAGCCTTAACTCTTTCAATATCCTTTTCCGTTATCCCATCCTTTTCGAAACGGTCAAAAGCTTCAAACACAGCATCTTCAATCTCCTTGAGTGATTTCCCTTCATTAGCTCTGATTTTAATAGTGAACTCACCGGCCAACTCGCTGGAATTGTTATATGCAGTAGTTTTTGAAGTAAGCTTTTTCTCTTTTACCAGAACTTTATATAAGGGTGCCTTTTTGCCATCAGCAAGTATTTTTGCCAGGAAATCAAGAGCATAGGTATCTTTTTGATAGGATTGAGGAGCCGGCCATACAAGCGTAATCTCGGGTACATTGGCAAAATTATCCTCATGAAATAGCTTTACAGTTTTTTGAAGAGTTGGAATCATAGCTGAACGTTTAGCTACTTCACCATGCGATTTTATTTCTCCAAAATATTTATTTATCAGCACCTTCACTGAGTCTGTATTAAAATCCCCTGCAAGTACAAGCGTGGCATTATTTGGCCCGTAGAAATGTTCATAGTAGGCCTTTACATCCTCAAGTGATGCATTCTTGAGGTCAGCCATTTCACCAATCACTTCCCAATTATATGGATGATCAACAGGGTAAAGGTTTTTATCTACAACATAATCAGTAAAGCCATATGGTGTATTATCTTCTCTTTGTCTTTTCTCATTTGAAACTACATTCTGCTGAACGGCAAGAGTGTGATTGGTCACAGAGTTTATAAAAAATCCCATCCGGTCCGATTCAAGCCATAATATCTTTTCCAGGGCATTCTTTGGAAACATTTCATAATAAGTAGTAATATCACGTTCAGTAAAGCCATTATTTGTTCCTCCAACACCTTCAATAATCTTGTCAAATGTACCACTCGGCACATTCTCCGAACCTCCGAACAGCAGATGCTCAAAGAGGTGTGCAAATCCGGTCTTTCCGAGTATTTCCCTGCTTGAGCCAACATGGTACATGATTGCATATGAGATCATTGGATCGGAATGATCCGTATGAAGTATCACCTGAAGCCCGTTCGGCATAACATATTTCTCGTAGCTGATTTTCAGCTTGTCCGTTTCAGGAGCTTTAGTACAAGCTGAACCCACCAGGAGTAAAGTAAGAACAGCAAAGATTTTTGATAAGAGGCGAATCTTGTTCATTTTTAATGATTTAAGGTTAAAGAATATTTTTGTGAGATGCAAATTGTCAATTCTTAATTTTAAAAAATGAATGGAGTAATCCAAAATTAAACAATTTTTGTGTCTTTAAGTTTTCCGGAGAACTATTTGGAGACAATTTTGTGTATATTTCCTTGAAGAAATGCGCAATGCCAATGGAGTGAACTGGCTTATAACAAATCACAGAGACTTGATAGATGCAGAATTTTGTGTCAATCCTGACTGGGGAGATGGGGATCTTAAAAGTGGAATTCATGTGCCGGTTCATTAAAGCTTTGTCATCAGAGAAGAATCACAACCATTAAGAACATGAATTATATGAAGGAGAAACTTTCGATCATTCCATCTCAGCAATCGCATAAAGATTACTCACCGATAATTCAACTGCCTTTTTAAGATTTTCTGTTGCTGCGTTGGTATCACCAAGACCCTTGTAACCAAGTCCTTTTAGTAAGTATGCATTCGAAAGCCTTACATTTTCGGCTTCTCGTTCACCGAATTTTGCAAAAAAATCGATCTCTGATCCTTGTTTAATTTTCTTGTCTCCGTCTGAAATCAATATGTTAAAATATTCTGATGCTTTTATCTTATTTCCAAGTTTCAGTAAGCTTAATCCCTGATAATAACGGATATAATTATTATCTCCTGATATCTGGTAACATGACTTCATAAAATATGCTTTCGCAATTTCTTTTTTGCCAAGAGCTTCATAAGTCAGACCAATAAAATAATTGATCTGCGGGCTCCTCATGTCATCTTTGGTACCTGTGGTTGTTGAAAGGAATTGTTCAAGAGCCAGTTCGTATTTTTTCTGGTTAAGATATTTTTTCCCAAGCAACAGATGTGCATCCACTGTAATATCTCTTACCCGGGAACTACCTTCTCGGAAATGAAAGTTACTTTTGTTTAGATAATCCACTGCCTTTTCAGACTGGCCGGCAAGATTCAGAACAATTATTTCACGGACAAAAGAGTCATCCCGTTGTTTGACAATTTCATCTTTTGCTTCAAAAAGTTTGGCCCGCTTTTCGATAGGCTCATTGTTCATTTCATAAAGCGGATCAAGCTCAGCGTAATATACAGGATCATCTTTCTTAATTTCGAATGCTTTTTCATAAGCATTTATTGCCTTTGCCAGATCATGAGAATACTGATAATATCCCCACCCCAGGTTCCTCCATGCAATTGCCAGTGAAGGATCGAGTTTTACGGCAGTCTCCCAGTTTTCAATTGCCTTTTGAGGTTGTTTGTCATAAAGTAAGTTCCCCAGGTAATAATAGGGTTTTGCATCTTCCGGATAATATTTTGAAGCAAGTTTCAGAACTTTTTCAGTTTCTAACCGGTAGGGGAACCCATAGTCAACAGACTGACCTGATGCTTCTTTGAAGTACTTTTCAGCTTCTGATTTATTGCCCTTTTTATCCTGGATATATCCAAGGTAATAACTGATTTCCTGGTTTTTACCGTTAAAACGTCTTAGAATTTCTTCAGCCTCAGCGAAGAATCCATCATTCAAATAACCTACCGCAAGCTCAAGATAGTTCTGATCAAAATCCCTCATTTTCCGGTTAAGGTCTGCAAGGATTTTCTCTGCTTCCAGAGGAGTTTCAGATTTTTTTGCAAGAAGATAATTCTCATTGCAAGTCCTGAAATCAAGAGGATCGCTCTTTACAATCGCAGCAATGGTTGCCTTCGCACCATCAAAATCACCTAAGTTTCTCTGTATGGAGGCTTTAAGAGCTATTGCGCTGTTATTAACGGCATTAGTTGATATAGATTCATTGATCTGAACCAATGCTTTATGAAAATCACCCTTTAAGCATGATATTCTTGAAAGTTCAATAAAAGCAGCCGAGTGATAAGAATAATCCCAGGTTGCCCGGTAAAGTGTGTCAATGGCTTCATCGTAAAGTCCAAGTGACTTCAGAGTCAGTCCCTGAAGGTAGAGAGCTTCGCAGGTTGAAGGCCTTGTATAATCTTTTGTAAGTCGTTTTATTGCTTTCTCAAAATAGCTTCTTGCAATATTGTATTCACCATTTCTAAGATGTACATTTCCAACCGCGATATTCGTACGTATATCAAAGGGGTCACGTTTTAAGGCCTCGTCAAAATAATCCATCGCATTGAGTGTCGGATTGTAAAACTGCTGTACTCGGCTGCCTGTCAGGTATAATTCTTCGACTGTTGGAATATCTGCCGGGAGAGGAGGTTTTTTAACTGTTTCGGGAAGCTTATCTGGTTTTTTATTCTCAACTGGCTGATATGCAATAAGTACTTCTTTGTTGTCTGAATTGATCATTTCAGTTGAGAGATCATTAATATTGAATGGCCCGTCGATCTTAACTGATTCAGTAAAAGTTTTTTCGGGTGAGACTTCTGAAGTTTTTTCATAGACAATTTCACCTTTTCTCTTAATCAGGATTTTCGCTCCGGTTACTTTCTGTGTTGAGTAATATCCAAGAAACACAATATTATCTCCCCTTTTTTCAAGATTCACAGCCCCATTCAGATTAGCATATTTAAATCCCTGGATATCTTTAACAGGATACCAGTATTGCCTGAACGTTTTTACTTCATAGGGTCTTATCCAGCTGTAATCCGGCTGATTGTCGGAAAATGCGCCAACCATTATTTCCACATATGGCCCGGAATCATCTGTTAACCGGGCTTCAGTTGCCTGCCCGGTTTCACCGGATCCCCATTCCCAGAGTTTTGCTCCTTTCACAATATTATGATCCCCAATATGCACTGTACCTGTCTCTTTTCCATGATCATAGCCTCCCATAAAATCCTCTTTCAGATCGTATGCGAAGTACGAATCCTGATTTACAGAATTTTTCCACCAGCTCAGATCGACACCTTTTGTAAAATCTTCGCCATTATAAACCTCAGTTGATATGGGCCAGCTGGTGAAGCTGTTTTTAGCGTGATAAGTGGCAATCTGTACACTAGGTGGAAAAATTACCTGGTAATCCTTGTTGGTATGGGCTGCCACATTTGCCCAATATAAAAATGTATTAGTGTATGGAGTGGAGTTAATTATCTTTACATCTGCCGAGTAATATGATTTACCGGGGTAAGCAGTAATCCCGATTGTCCATCTCATCCTGTGACGGGGTTCAGTCTCACCAATCCAGATTGTCTTGCTCCCATCTGCATTCTCTGCAAGGTCGTAGTCTACCGGAAGAAGAGTCGATGCCCTGTGGTGATGGATTACACACCATTCTATACCTCCGGAAACCCACGCTCCCAGCATACCGATATTTGATGGTTTCACGACGCCATTTTTATAAATGAAATTATAACCGTTAGTTTTATCAGTGCCGTAATATAGTTTTCCACCTATCTCAGGTGTAACACACAGTTTTATATACTCATTTTCAAGAATCACTGCTTTCCATTTCTGATCTGACTTTTCATTGGATATCACATCATTCATGCCATAAGGATAAATGTATTTTGAGGCTCCCTGGTACGATTCACTCTTGAAGAACATCGGGTTTTTATCCGGTGGACTCACTTTATAGGTAGGAATTATCCATTCCTGTTCCGAGATTTTAACCTGTGCAGTTAAAGATATCGTATTCAGGAGGAAGATGATAAGAAGGGTAGCATAATGGGTTACTGGTTTAAAAAGTTTAAGTTTCATCTCTTAATATATTTTATCTAAAATTACAAAAAGAACGTTATTAAGGAGTACTGTTATTCAACTATTGCCAGATATGAACAAAATTGAAGTTTATCAGTTATAATACTAATTCATTAATAACTGAATAAATATTATCAAAAGGTATGAAAATTGGAATTATAGGAACCGGAGCTGTTGGTAAGACCATCGCCTCCAAACTGCTGGAACTAAATCATGGTGTCATGATGGGAACACGTAATGTGTCAGATAAAATAACAAGTACTGCAAAAGATATTTACGGTAATCCTCCTTTCAATGAATGGTTAAAGACAAACAATAAAATTAAATTAGGATCGTTTGCGGAGGCAGCTGCATTTGGTGATCTCATCATAAATGCTACAAATGGCCGCAACTCTGTAACAGCATTGATTAATGCAGGTGCAAAAAATCTTGCAGGGAAAATTCTCGTTGACATTGCAAACCCTCTCGATTTCAGCAGTGGAATGCCGCCAACTTTACTTGCCGGGCTAAATAACACCAATTCTCTGGGTGAAGAGATTCAGAAAACATTCCCTGATACCATGGTCGTAAAAACACTGAATACTATGTGGTGTGGATTGATGATTAATCCGAACCTGGTAGAGAAAGGAGATCATATTAACTTTATATCAGGGAATAACCCGGAGGCCAAAACCAAGGTCAAAAAGCTTTTGAACCAATTCGGCTGGCTGGATGAGAACATTTTTGATATTGGAGATATCACCGGGGCTCGTGCTACAGAATCATTGCTTCCGATATGGTTAAAAGTTATGGGAGTAACAAAAAACGGAGCTTTCAATTTTAAGCTAGTAAGGTAATATATAGGTTAACAGGAGTTGGATTGTGAAAAATGACATTTTAATAGAGTAAAGTATTTCTGTTTTCAGCGCTGCAGTTGTCTTTAATTTTTTAATTCTTCCATTGCTGGTTTTCGTACTAATGCAAGGATCGACTATATAATTGTTTAGCTTTTTATCAAAATTATAGATTATATCACGGGGAACCAGCTCTGTCTGTTAAAGCAATCATGATTTCAGGCTCCTCCATTTATATAAATAAAAACAGTATGCCGTACACTTTTGTGAATGTAACAACATACTGAATTTTAATAATTTATGATGTAGGCCGATTTTTGGTAATTAAACAATTATAATTATACGGCTTTATTTATTAAATGGTTTAACCGTTATTATTTTCCCATGTTATAATAAAATCTTTCATGAATGATCTGGTCGCCTTTCCATTTCTGAACAGCTACCTCTTCCATCATGTGTCGTTTTCCATCCTTCATAGTTACATCCATNNAATCCACCTGAAACTTCCTGTTTGCATCTTTCCCTTTACGGGATTCACCGGTAGCTTCTACCATCACAACATCCTTGTGATAATATTTGTCAAAAGCTTCAAGCATTTTTCCCTGTGCCGACATATCATATATGTCTTTTGCTTTGTCGTAATAGCTCATATTAATTTTTTTAGAATTAGTAATTAAAGAGCAAACAACTAAATCAGATAGAAAGTTTAAAATACCAAAACTTTTTTAGGAGAAAGATTTTTTATAAAATCTTGCGGCAATTATCTGATCTATTCTTACACACAGAGTTACATGGAGTTAAATGGAGTTTCACAAAGTCAAATCTTCCATTCTCCCTTTCTTCGCTTCATTCCCTCTTATTTTGTTTTTCCTCCTGCCTTCCCGTACCACAATAAAGCATCAATAACTAATCTATCCTGGATATCATTATTAAATGTATTGGAAAGTTGCTTATCGGTTTTATTCTCATAATCGATATCGTTATGGCCCATATTCACATACAACATTTTATAATTTCTATTGGTCCATACAACAGGGTAATAGCCACTATGCCAGATCTCATAAAGTTTAGGTCCTGTTCCTAAAGGGAAACTTGTTGAATCAATTGATATAAGTATTTGAATATCAGGATTTTGCCTTAAATCATTTTTCCAGCAATACCATTCATTTGGCGATGATTTAAAAGTCTCAGGCAGATTCCTGGTAGAAGGATGATTATGGTTCTCTACCCTTAAGATAGCTGATGTTGGCCGCCATGTATTACTTTTATATTCTCCTGATCCAAGAAATTGGTTATGATACCAGTCCCAGTTTTGCGGATAAGCTGAAGGAGAAAGTGCAAAGCCCGCAAAATGAAATCCAATCCAGGCACCTCCATTCTCCATGTATTCTCGGAATGCAGCCCTTTGTGCCACAGAATCAGGTCGGGTATCAAGAAAAATTACTACCTGATATTTAGCAATAAAAGTAGTATTCATGTCATTCCAGTTATTTGTCGAATCATAAGTGAAGTTATATCTGGCAGCCATTTTAGTAAACCACCTGTTTGCCTCATGAACGAAACTTATATGTGCTTTGTCGTTTTTGGCAGTGAAAAAGGCTATCGCTTTGAATTTTGGAGTCACTTTCTTTTCTTTCCCTGAACAAACAAGGGAAATAGATAAAAGAGAGAGTACAATTGTCTGAAATCCAATCTTTTTGATTTTATTTAATCTAAACATTCTGTCGGGTATTTATAAAATTAATATTTTATGATAAGAAGTAGCTGTTTAATATGACCAGAAGGAGGGTCCGCTTTCTACAAAATAGACTGGTATATCCTTTATAAAGCTTTTTAACCATAAAGAACAATAATCCATTCCAGACTCTTCCGAATTAATATGACCAAGGAATATAATGGCCTTATTTCTACCCTGATCAACTGCATCGCACATATATTCATATGTCTCCCAATGTTGTGTCTCACAACCAATGACCCAGGTTTGCGGATCACCCTCCTTAATAACATCCACGGTATTTGGAATTGCAGGACTTCCTGTATTTTTAATAATAGTTGAGATCACCTGTTCAGCGGTTTTATTTACATTTTGTGAATTTTGTCCAAAAAGTAATCCGAACCGACAGAAATAAACATAATTGAAAAGATAATTGATAAGGTTTTCATATAATGATTCGGTTAAGTTATTTCGATTTAAATGTAAAATTAGAAGAAAAACGGGAAAGTCCCTCCAGACTTTCTATATTTACACCTTACCTTCTAATCAATACATTTTTAATGATATATGATTATATAGTAATTGGTTCGGGCTTCGGTGGCAGTGTTGCCAGTCTGCGTCTGGTTGAAAAAGGTTACAAAGTTCTTCTTTTAGAACAGGGGAAACGCTATAATCCTGAAGATTTTCCCAAAACAAACTGGAACATTCCAAAATACTTGTGGGTTCCTTCACTAAGATGCTTTGGATTTCAGAAACTTTCGTTTTATTCAACAGCAAGTATTATGAGCGGGACAGGTGTTGGCGGAGGAAGTCTGGTTTATGCCAATACATTATATATTCCACCGGATGAGTTTTTCAATAATCATTCCTGGCACAGATTCGGCGATTGGAAAAAAATCCTTGGGCCCTTCTTCGACCGGGCTTCATTCATGCTTGGAAGAAAGAAATACTCAAAGCTGAATACTGAAGATAAGGTGCTTGAAGAAGTTTCAAAAGAAATGAATGCACACAGCACATTTGAAACTGTTCATGTAGGAGTAAATATTGATGGATTGGAACAGGAGACAGATCCATATTTCAATGGTTTAGGGCCACTTAGAAAAGGCTGTATTGAATGTGCAGGATGTATGGTAGGATGCAGGGAAAACGCAAAAAACACTCTTGACAGGAACTATTTATGGTTTGCTGAAAAGATGGGACTGGAGATCCTTCCTGAAACGAAAGCAGAAAAAATATCATATCATGATGATCTGTATCATATTGAAACAGAACGGATAACATCTTTTTTCAGAGGCAGGAATAAAGTTTTCAGATCCAAAGGACTTATTGTAGCAGCAGGTGCATTGGGAACATTGAAGCTTCTTCTTAAACAGAAGTATAAATATGCCACTCTATCGTCTTTATCTGATACGCTTGGGCATGAATTAAGAACAAATGCTGAAACCCTTTGCGCCGTTTCGGGAGGTTTTGAAAAACTTAACAACGGACTTGCTATTACTTCAGTCTTCAGCCCCGATCCATATACCCATGTAGAGATCGTTAAATACCCGGATAATTCAAATGCCATGAAGTGGTTTTTTGGACTTTCAGTCACGGGAGCAAATACTTCCGTGAGCAGGACCTTGAAACTGTTTGTTAAAACCATTACCCATCCGTGGATGTTCATGAAAACAGTTTTTAACTTTAGCTGGTCTACCAGGACTGTTATATTCCTGGTTATGCAAACGACAGATAATGCAATGAAAATGGTATGGAAAAACCGGCTTTTTGGTGGTAAAATGAAGATTGATAACAGCGGTAACACAAAAGTACCGGCTTTTATTCCTGTCGGACAGGAGGTTATGGAACGGTATGCCAGGAAGGTGACCGGGATTCCACAGAATATTTTATTTGAAGTGTTTTTTAACAGGCCGACAACAGCTCATATTCTGGGAGGTTGTCCTATGTCCGAAACTATAGAAACAGGGGTTGTGGATAAAAACCTGAAGGTCCATGGTTATCCTGATTTCTATATTACAGACGGTTCAGTAATTCAGGGCAATATTGGAGTAAATCCCAGCTTCACTATCACGGCTATGGCTGAATATTGCATGAGTAGGATCCCATCCAGATCAGATGGTACTGTTACAGATATTTCTAAACAATTAAAACTTCTTGAAGAGGAATGGAAAAAGAAGAAATCCGTTTAATTATTGACGCCCAGCGAAAATTTTTTTCCACCGGAAAAACATTAAATACGGAATACAGGATTGAGATTCTAAAGAAGCTACGCTCTTTGATAATATTGCATGAAAAGGATATTGTTAATGCTTTGTGGGAAGATTTTCACAAACCTGAATTTGAAGTGATTGCTACTGAATCGAGGTTTGTCATAAAAGAGCTGAACAATGCCATTCGTAACCTGAGAAAATGGGCGAGACCAAAGAGAGTTTATACACCGGTTGTTCATTTTATTTCCCATAGTTATGTTATTCCCCAGCCATATGGACAAGTACTGGTACTATCGCCATGGAACTTTCCTTTTCAGCTTGCTTTAATTCCTTTGGTGGGGGCCATTTCGGCCGGAAATTGTGTTATTCTTAAAGTTTCAAGCCAGGTCCCGAATATGGCAAGAGTAATAGAAAAGATACTGAGCAATCTACCTGGTGAACTGGTTGCCATGATTAATGGGGATCATACAACAAATGACTATCTTCTTGACCAGAAATTCGATTATATATTCTTCACCGGAAGCCCGAGGGTGGGAAAACATGTAATGCAAAAGGCAGCAGAAAACCTTATTCCGGTCTCTCTTGAACTGGGAGGAAAGAATCCATGTGTAGTTGCAGCCGATGCCAGGCTTGATTATGCAGCAAGAAGGATTGCCTGGGGGAAATTGATCAATTGTGGACAAACATGTGTGAGTCCTGATTATGTATTGATTGATAAGAAGGTAAAAGATAGCTTTCTTGATCTTATTTCGAAGGAGATCACATTATTTTATGGTGACAATCCGGAGAAGAGCGATGATTTCGCAAGAGTTATAAGTTCAGAGAATGTTCATAGACTTTCAGGGCTTATGAACAACGGTGAGATCGTAACAGGTGGAATTACCGATGCAGGAACCAGGTATGTCGCTCCGACAATCATAAAAGATGTAAAACCCGGCGATCCGATAATGCAGGAAGAGATCTTCGGGCCGCTCCTTCCTGTTATTGACTTTGAGAATTTCGATGAGGTATACAGCATTATAGAACAAAATCCTAAACCTCTTTCGACCTATATCTTTACGCGGGATAAAAAGCTTGTTCGTGAGTTTTTAAGAAGAACCATATCGGGTAATGTATCTGTTAATGAGACCGTTATGCAGATTGCCTCCCCATATCTTCCGTATGGAGGTGTAGGTAGCAGTGGAATTGGCAGATATCATGGGAAGAAATCATTTGAAACATTTTCTAATTTGCGATCAGTACTGGTTAAATCTAATCTTTTGGATATCTGGCTTAGATATCCTCCATATTCAAAATTCAAAATTAAAATCGTCAGCTTCCTTATGAGATAGGGATTATATGATTCTCAGATACATCACCGTACCGACTGGTAACCTCCCGGTACTCCATTCTTAGAGAGGACTAACTGCCAAACTTGGTTACGTCTTCTGGATCTGAATGAACCCGCAGAAGAGAGCAGAAAATACTTCCACATCCTGAAGAAGCGTTCTGAATATTTATTTTTTATTTTGTCCCAATTATTATTAAAGTTGTGATACCAGGCCATAAGCGTCTTATCATAATCCTGACCGAAGGAGTGCCAGTCTTCCATTACAAAATGATTTTCGATTACTTTTCCGATTTGAGCGACTGATGGAAGCATCCCATTTGGAAAAATATATTTTTCTGACCACAGATCAAGAAGGTCTTCCGAGATGTTGGTTCCTATTGTATGAAGAAGAAATAATCCATCATTATTCAGGCACTTATCAGCAACCTCAAAGAATGTTTTATAATTTTTATAACCTACATGCTCAAACATTCCGACACTGACTATTCTGTCAAACTTTTCATTTAAATCGCGATAATCCATAAGACGGATATCAACAGGAAAACCATCACATAGTTTTCTTCCAAGCTCGATCTGTTCTTTTGAGACAGTGATCCCAACAACTTTAACTTCATATTTCTCAGCAGCATATTTTCCAAAAGCGCCCCAGCCGCACCCAATGTCGAGAACGCGCATTCCTGGCTTAAGATGAATCTTGCGGCAGATCAATTCAAGTTTGTTCTCCTGAGCCTCATCTAAATTTTGTGCATTCTTCCAGTATGCGCAGCTATAAGTCATCCGTTTATCGAGCATATATTGAAAGAGATCATTACCGAGATCATAGTGCTTTTCTCCGACAATAAATGCCCTGCGTTTTGATTGCAGGTTGAACATTCGTGCTGTTAATAATTTAAAGAGAATCGATAATTTTCGCTGAATTTTTTCGTCGAGTCGGGCTTTTAATATCTGACAGATAAATTCATCTATTTTTTCAGAGTCCCACCAGAAATCCATATAGGATTCACCTATACCCAGTTCACCTTCTGTAATTGCTCTCCTGTAAAATTTATCATTGTGAATGCTGATATCCCACGGATTATTACCATTAGGCTTCACTCCGGCGAGTGCCAGGATATCTTCCGCCAGTGATTTATAGTTGGTCTTCATAACATTTATCTGATTCCGGTAAGATAAATTGGTCAGGAAGAAATGATTTAATCAGGTTTGTTTTATGCTACAAATCTGATCGTTAATTATTTTAAAAAATCAACAGATATGATTAATTAAACAATAAAACCTTAGAAAAGTTTAGGTAAGGAGCTTCTTCTTATCAACAGATTAGTATGTAATTTTTGTTTTTTAACAGGATTAAAGTATTGATATCCAATGAAATAAATTATCCAGGAACTTATCCCCAATATGAATCCCGGGATACAGAAGTAAATGATTTTGTCAGATATATTCAAATGGCTTAACAGCCAAAATATGGTAAGCACCAGACTTCCCATTCCAATAATCAGATATATATTAATGAACATGAACATCCCTCGCTTTTCATTGCGCTGAATGAACGTACGAGAATTTCTGCTATTGATTTTTACTGCCTCCATAACTATTATTTATTAATAACCGATATCCACCCAAAGTTAATATTTCTTTTGTGGAATGTCAACTTTTTTGGATATATTGAGGTCATGCAGTTTTGAGGTCCTGAAGTCTTGTTGTCCTCATAAATTCGTTTAAATTTGGACATAATTTAATAGGGTTGTACAATGAACATAGAAAAAGCCATTGTCGGATTCATAGGTTCAGGAGGTATAGCACGCTCTCATGCTTATTCACTAAACTCATTGCGGTATTTTTATGATGATGTTCCGGAAATTGAGCTTCAGGCGGTTTGTTCAGCAACAAAAGAGAGCAGAACGTCGTTCGCCGATCGTTTTGGATTCATCAAATCATCTGATTTAGAAGAGTTTGTTGCAGACAATAAGATAAACACTGTCTTTATACTGTGTCCAAATAAAGTACATTACGAACACCTGAAGGCAGTTATCAGTATGCCTGCTGTGAAGCGGATTTATCTTGAAAAACCAGTGTGCTCAAATCTTGAGGAAGAGAAAGAAATAACCCGATTAATTAAAGAACATTCGGGGATTAAAATTCAGGTTGGTTTTCAGTTCCTGTTTTCTGCAACAATACGGGAGATGCTTGGTCTCTGGAAATCAGGGATACTGGGTAAAGCTCTCCATTTCGATCTGAAATACTGGCATAGCGATTATCTCCGGAAGGAGTACCGTGACCGTCGTCAATCACGTCTTACATCAGCGCCGGATGGTGGCGCTATGGCCGATCTTGGTTCTCATTCCTTAAGCCTGTTAATTGCATTTCTGGGAAACAGTTTAAGAATCACCGGCGCTTTACAGGGTGGCCATTTTGAAGATGTCAAAGAAGCTTCGGATCTGTTCAGTCTTATTTCTGTTTATGATGATGCTTCGGGAGCTGTTGGAACACTTTCGGCAAGCCGTATCTCCTCCGGAACAGGTGATTACTTCTGTGTTGAACTTAGCGCTCTGGAAGGAGCTTTACATTACACTTCAGTTTCTCCCGACTCTTTCGAGTATTATACTGAGGAGTCCGGCGTATGGAACAGACGGATGGTTGGGAGCAATTTTAAACCCGTAAGCAGTTTTCCTTCGTCACATGTTCCTCCCGGATGGCTTCGATCCATGATACATGCTCATTATGTTTTTCTGACAGGGAATGACAAAAACGAGTTTGTACCTGACATTGAACACGGACTGGCTGTACAGAGACTTGTTACCCAGACGGCAGAGCATCTGAAGATTTTCAGGAAGGTTACAAAGAGTGGCCGGTGACCAGTGGTTAGTGGCTGGTGTTTAGTGGATTGTAGCTTGTTATTAATTCTTTCTTTCGCCTTCTGCCTTCCGCCATCTAATTACTGATTCCTAATCTCCGATTCCTGATTCCTGATTCCTTTTTCCTGTTTCCCTATTCCTGATTAAAAAATATCCAGCTTTTTTTTCCGCTCTTCAACTTTATTGTAGAACACCGGAGTAAAGAAATCATTTGCTCCTGTCAGTAGGTAAACGCCTGTATTCTTTTCTCTTGCGTATTCATTTTCGACAACTCCGGTTAATTTAAATTCTTTAAACATACCGATCACCTCTTTTGATGGTTTTTCACCCACTAACAGAACGTTCTGTATCCTTTTAAGATGTGGTAACCAGTAAATATAATCTGTATTAAATGCATATGCCTCAGCCATTTTTGACCTGTTGTAGTAGTTTAACGCACCAGCCTGTCCATAATTATTGCAGATAACCATGGTGTTTTCCAATTCACTGGTGGGAATCATTTTATAGGCCGCAAGCGATTTAGCGGACATTTCCTTCCAGCCAAGCATATCAGCAAAGTCCTGTGGCAGATTATGGTTTTTTCCATCCTCCCAGCGTAGCAATCCTAAATTTTCAAACGCCTTCGAATTCTGTCTTATCTCAGCCGGTGTTAATATTGGATAAACTACTTTAAGAGTAATAAAAAATATACCCAGGTTTATAAGGAATAGAAGAGGGAGAACTATCAATCTCCATTTCTTTGATAAAATACTGTCGATATAAATACTACCAAAAGCAATTACAACTGGATAAATCCCTACGGCATAATAGTCTTTTGCTTTCATAAAAGCGAAAAGTGTTATTACTGCCGCAAAACTGATACCGATAAACCTGTAAGGCGTGAATGATTTGAAAAAGACAAAAGCTGCAACAGCACAAACAATCAGGGGTAAAGAGCCGAAAAAGAACATAACCTGACTAATCAGAAAGCCGGTTGACGTATTATTATCCAGTTGATTATGCTTCAATACTTTCATATGTTGAAAAACAGGGAAATGATTTGCTATCTGCCAGATAATGTTTGGAGATAATAATATCAGGCTGATTATAAGAGCTTTCCAGAAAGAAGGGTTGGTAAATATCTTTCTCTGATATGTTAGCAGGAAGCCAATAACCAATCCGGTTATCAGAAACAGAAGATTATATTTATTGTAAAAACCAATGGCTACAATAACAGATAAGTAATACAACCATTTATTTTTTTCAGATTGAATAAATTTAATAAGAAGATAGAATATAATTGTCCAGGTTAAAATATCGAATGAATTAGGCTGGAACAGTATATTGATTCTTATCAGTGCTGAGAAAACCAGAGCACTTGAAGCCAGTATCCTCGAGAATAAACTGCCTTCGACCGACTCCACAATTAACCATGTGAATACTATTGTAAGGGTACCAAAAAGAGCAGGGAAGAAGCGTATCCAGAACACAGTTCCACCAAGGAGATATATGATTTTAGAAATAAATGCGGTAAAAGGGGGTACAGAAATGTACCCGAATGCAAGATGATCTGCCTGATTCAGATATAGAAATTCATCCCGGTGCAGCTCATAAACAGGATTAACAAGTACAACTTGCAGAATGAGTTTAATTGTAATCAGAAGTAAAAGAATCCAATACCGGTCAATGAATCCTCTGAATTTCAGATGCATTTGAATTTTCTTATTTGAATTGTTTATAATAAAGGCTTAACATTATAAAAACTGGAATCATAAAAGTGAACATAATGTTAACTGCATATCAATTACTAGTCTGCTAATTTACAAAATAATTACAGTTGCTATTTAAGGAAAGATATGTAATTTTAACTGGGAACTATAAGACAAATTCAATCTGATGTTCTGATAAAAACAACAATAAATGCCACTTAACAAATACTAACACATATAAAAAATGATATCAAAGATTTTATATTGGTTTCCACGGATTTTACCTATACTTTCACTACTTTTTATGACTTTGTTTTCATTTGATGTGTTCGGTGGAGATGAGTCTTTTGGCCCGAAGATGCTGGGATTCCTGATTCATAATATTCCAGTCTTGATATTAACCGCTATTTTAATTATTGCATGGAAATGGGAGGTGGCTGGTGGGGCACTTTTTATCCTGGCTTCAATTTTCGGTACTCACTTTTTTCATTCATTTTCAGGAAACCCGGGTTCCCTTTTGGTTATTGCTCCTTTTTTGCTCGCAGGGATTTTATTTATCTTTCATACTGTTTTCTATCGAAGGAATCCTTTGAAGAAAAATGAATAGGTTTCGCCTGATTATCTGATTATAATTCTCACAGATATCTGAGAATCTGATTCTCTTTGTGTTCAGATTTATACCTGCCGTACAATTTACATAACGGATAAAGCAGCAGAACCACCCCCATCCATATCAAATAAATAACGGGTAGTTCCACACCGCCTCCCGCTTTTGGTCTGCCGTTATTAAAGGCACCAAACAATAGATCTTTATTGCTAAATCCCTGTATATAAAGCATTACAAACATCAGCGAATGAATAATGAATAGATGGATGATGAAATAAAAAAGAGGCACTTTTCCGTAAACAGATAGTATTTCGGTAAATCTGTTATTCACTTTCTCTGAAATAAAAAGGACTAAGAATGTTATACCAAGGAACAATAAAATGAATACGAGCGAGGGAGGGTATTTTGTTGTATTAATGAAGGAAAGAAATGAAAAAAGAGCTGACTTTTGGTGCGACCATCGTGATGGATCGCCGTAAATATTTATAAATCTTATGACTGCAAATAAAGCTAAGGCTGCCAGGCCGACACGGAGAAATATTTTATTTCTTTTTTCAGCTGGAATCTCAAAAAATTCGCCGTACGCAAATCCGGTCAGCATAACGCCCAGCCAGGGTAAAAGCGGATATGCCGTATAGAAGGAAAACCCGGGTGTTACCTGCATAAGGAAAGGACGGAATAAAATCGAAGAGAAAGAGATGGCAATTGGGTTTGCCGGAATAGTAATACCCTGTAAAAGATTATGGCAGAATATAATGAGCAGTCCTGCAATACCAATGATCCGTGAAGGTAATTTTAAAAGAAACGAAAGAATGATAAAACTCAGGCCGATAGCTGATATAACTTCCATTATCATAAACCGGAAATGTAAATCGTACCATAGAGCAAAATTTATGAATGTAAATTCCATGATTACCAGCCAGATTCCCCTTTTCAGCAGAAAGGATCTGCTTTGAGAAATATTATTGTTCCTTTTGAATGAAATATATGCCGAAACACCTGATAAAAACACAAAAGTCGGAGCACAGAGATGTGTCATCCACCGGGTCATAAATAACAGGGTTGTAGTAGTCTGTAAGTTTGTCGGACTCTGACTCATTGACGTGGTATGCATAAAATCCCTCACATGGTCCAATGCCATTATTACCATTACGAGCCCTCTTGTTATATCAATACTGTTTATTCGTTTCATGTATGGCAATCAATAAAGTTTCTTGCAGGAGGATGCTGGGTACCCGGTCGGTTTCAGGCCTTATTTAAAACTCAATGATTTCCTTAGGTGTTAAGTTTTTCTCCGTTTTCCAGAAATGGGCCCTTCCATGAGCTATTCTAAATAGTACCAGGCCCGGACTATCAACTGTTAATCCGTAGCTTTTCAGAAACGGCCTGTCGGTAAGAGCTTTTGCCTTTAGTTTAGTGTCATAGACAAATTCTGCATTACCCGATATTCTGAGCGTTGTACCTATAATTGCATCATGTTTGTAAAAGCAAACCTCAATTTTCATAGTATTTTTATTTCGATTTGTGTGATTCAGTATGAACATCAGTCTTTTGAATAATTTTTCCTTTACCTGTGCAATTAACTGAGGTGAGCTCAAAATCTCTCAAACGAACAAAAGTATAACCCATCTCTCTGAGTTCAGGGACAATTTTTTGCATTGCTTCTTTTGTATTACATTCAGGGTGATTAAAATGCATAATAATGATAGCCCCGGGTATTATTTTTTTCACCACATTATCTTCAATTACCGCCGCTGGTGTAAAAGGAAGCGCATCACCCGAGAGGACTTTATAACTTACTGCAGTAATACCCAATCTGGCTGCCATGGTGACGCAGGCTTCATCCATGAAAGCAGTAGCTGACCGGAAATAGCGGGGTCGATGACCGGTAATAGCTTCTATTTTACGGGCACTTGCTTCAATTTCATCAAATGCTTCACCAATGTCACCAGTGCCTTTAATGCCATATGCACTTTCCCCAGTTACTGAACAGGGTCGGTGGTTCAGACCATGGTTCTCAATCTCAAATAAGCTGTCATGGCTGAGATTCAGAAAAACATTAAATTGTGAATCGATCCATTTCCCGCTGACAAACAATGTTGCCGGAATTTTTTCATTTTGAAGATAATCTATTAATTCTTTATCATATCCATTGCCATTCTTACCACCACAGGCGTCAAACGTAAAGGCGATTATTTTTTTCTGTGTACGAATTATTTCATCGACACCCGTAACAAATTCTCCCCATTGTCCTGCTTTGGTGTTGGCAAACCCGGAAATGATCTTTTTCTTCAATTCTGAATATGATTTATCTGTATTCAATTTTTTCAGAAATGCAGCATTTATGAACTCTTTCGAATTCTGTGAAATGGCATTTTCAACGAGAACAAGAGCAAAAAAGAATATGAAAATAATTCGCATCAGCGATTTGTTATGGAACTTCTTATTCTGAAATATAGAGCTCAAATTTACTGTTTAATCTAAATCTTAAAAAGGTAAAAGTACAAATTACTCATGACGCAGGACTTCCGTGGGATTTATACGTGATGCTTTGTAAGAATGGAAAAATTATGAACAGGGTAAGTCCAAACAATCCAAATGCAGCTATCAAAAATGTAAAAAGTGCAAAAATTGAAACAATCATGGTTAAGTTTTTCTCCGATGAGTAATGGCTTTTTATGAGATCTTCAATTGTTAAATAAATGAATTTTCTATCAGGGGCAACTTTTTTCCATTCAGCTTCAAGCATTGGAAGAATGCTATTCAGAGTTCCGGGTTTATAATGAACGGCGACCTGGTCTATATATTTATCGGTCAGACATATTTCAAGAGCAGGAATATCTGAATGAATGGAGTGAAGATTAAAGTCTTTAACAACACCTATGATTCTGTAATCTTCGATGTTTTTTTCCAGTGGATCAATTATTCCAAGACGCTTGACAGCTGTTTCATTCAGAATACTGTTCTTTTTAAAGAAGGAGTGATTCTGTAAAGACGGTTTATTATTGTTTATGGTAACATGCTCAAGATTACTATTATATAGAATTTAATGATTCTTTTACAAATTTAGATTGTCTTTTGCTTCCAAAATTCTAAGGTTTTAAGTTAATTTGCAGCCAAATCCGGCCCGTAGCTCAGCTGGCAGAGCACGTGACTCTTAATCATGGGGTCGAGGGTTCGATTCCCTCCGGGCCGACATAATATTAACGCAATTGTCAATATTATAGATATTTGCGTTTCTTTTTATAGTATATTTTCCCCACTTTTGTACCACAAATGTAAAAGCTCATTAAAAATACCTCTTTACTTAAAAAAAAGCTAAGGTCAAGAATTGTATTGCAGTCATTGACTTTCACATCGAGTGTCGCCTTCTTTTAAATTGCATCTGATAGCAAGGAGATTTGAAAGATAAGTTATATAAAGACTGTTTTGGGAAGTATCAATTTAAAATCGTGATATGTGTGATTCTGCCCAGCGCACCTTACGAAGTACTTTGCACCTGTATAAGATAATACCATAATTCAGTTGCGTTCCGATTATTTATTACCTAATTTTGGGATCACCCGGAGAAGCTCAATAATTATGAACCGATCCGATACTTTAGGATGCGTTAACGTATTTGATTTATAATTTATTAAATAATTGGAGGAAATTATTATGAAAACCAGAAGCTCTTTTTCAGTATTAATATTTTTTGTTATAATGGCTATCGGTTTAGCAATCGCTTATTCCGGAAATAGTAATCTGGCAGGTACAGGAACTTTAGTTATAGGTGTAATTACATTCCTTTTTGCTATAATAATTTCAGCTGCAATTAAGATAGCAGACCAGTGGGAAAAAGCTGTGGTCCTGCGGCTAGGTCAGTTTCAGTCGTTAAGA
>PLLX01000207.1 GCA_003141415.1 Bacteroidales bacterium | reverse complement strand
TTAAAATATTTCGATCTTTATGCAATTTCCAAAATATTCCGCCTTTCCCGCACGCTAAATCAG
The DNA here is from genome assembly GCA_003141415.1 of Bacteroidales bacterium. Lineage (GTDB taxonomy): Bacteria > Bacteroidota > Bacteroidia > Bacteroidales > VadinHA17 > LD21. The sequence goes on along the minus strand of PLLX01000207.1, from coordinate 13,695 downwards.
CCATAGAAAAAATAGCTTCAATTGCCGATATAATTATTGTTTCGCAAACTCCGCTAAATGCTCTTAACCGTGAATGGAAAGAGAATGATCTGAAAAAATATGTCGATGCCATAGCAGGCCAGGAACATGGTACTAAAACAGAACATATTGAGTTATCATCAAAAACTAAATATCCTGACAATAAAAAACTTATGATTGGTGATGCCAAAGGCGACCTTGATGCTGCTAAAAATAACGGAATACTTTTCTATCCTATCATACCTGGTAAAGAAGATAAATCATGGGAACGGTTTGTTAATGAGGGTCTTGAAAAGTTCACAAAAGGCATGTTTGCAGGCAGTTACGAAAACAAACTTCTTTTGGAGTTTGGGAAATCTTTACCGGAAAAGCCGCCCTGGCTGGAATAAACAACTTACTTTTTACTTTTATCTTCTTATTTTTTTCTTTTATCTTATTAATCCACTGGCACCCACACCTCGACCCTTGTACCTATAAAATCACCTGTCTCGTTATACAAATCAATAAAAGAGTGTTCTATTGGTCTTTTATTTATCTGGTTTAAGATATCATAGAACTCCCCGGTAAGCTTAAGGCCTTTACCGGTAGATGTACTTTGTCCTTCAGATCTTGCCATTCCAATTCCATTATCTTCAATTGAAAGAATCAGATAATCCTTTTCCTTCTCTGCCCTGATTTTAAGAATCCCTCCTTCAACCCGCGACATTATCCCATGTTTTATTGCATTCTCTGCAAATGTATGCAAGACGAGTTTAGGCACCTGCTCACTCTGACTTACACCTTCCCCTATTTTTATATCATAATTAAATCTTTCACCAAATCTTAGTTTTTCCAGATCAAGATATGTGGTCACAAACGCTAGTTCTTCTCCAAGACTCCTGTATATCCGTTCAGTATCATTTATCAACCCCCTGAGCAGCTGGGTAAACTTATTCATATAGTCATAGGCTAAATGACGGTCCTCAAGGTAAATCAGTGATGCAATGGAATTAAGAGTATTGAAAGTGAAGTGAGGGTCAAGCTGCGACTTAATGCCCTGTAATTGAAGGGTTACCAACCTGCGGTTTAAACTCTCTTTTTGAACTACCTGCAGAGTATTAATTCTTTTTATCAGAATTATAAACAAAAGTAATAACAGATAAATTCCTGGATATGCCAGATAACCAAGGTAATAATAGTCGTTTCTTTTTAACTTTAGGAAGTAACCATGGCCCCCTCCTGCATTTAAAAATATTTTCTTTTCATGTTCCTTTGATGAATAATAAGAAAACCTGAATATCTGATCAATCCCTTTAAGTTTGGTTTCAGCAATCTTCTTTAAAGCTGCATTATATATAACCAGCTTCTCTTCAGCAGCAGAATAAAGAACCAGTTCATCTTCACCGTCAAAATCAATGTCTATATTGTAATAAGAGAAGTATGAAGTGAAAGGAGATTTTGCTTTATTTATGACCGAGAGCTGATCATTGAGTTCCAGGAGCTCATTACCCAGAAGATAAATTCCGTCTGCGTTCTTATTTTTTAAAACCAACATATTAATAAAGCCATGCAAGCCTAAATCACTAAACAACCGTTCTCTGATCCTTTTCCCATCTAAAGAATAAAGCATTATTCTCGGTTTAAGAACTGTTGTATCTGCTGACCCCGTATAATGTGATACTACATATCCCCTGAATGTTTTACTATTAAAATAGTTTATTGACAGTTGATTTGTAAGTCCGGGAAACTCAACAGGTGGAAATTCAAAATTTAAACTGTCATTAAATACCATTAGCCAGGTGCTCCAGTCACTAAACGGGACCCATGTTTTGTAATTGCCTGATGCTCCCATTAATCCAAAAATTTCCGGTCTGCCATCTCCATCAGAATCAACCATTTTTGGCCATTGACAGATTACACCTGTCAGTTTACTTGATTTCAATTTCCTGTGAACAATATCATAAGAATAAAGTCTTCGCGGCTCAAGACCAAAACCAGTCTGAATGCTGAAAAAAAGTTCATCTTTCCCATCATTATTCGTATCAAAAAATCCTGCAGGCCAGACAGTTGAAGTTACCTTTTTATTTACAAGCCTTATTTTTGTAATGAATATATGATCTGACTTTATACCATCATGATCAAAAAACTCATTTATGTTAAGGAATAGTGAATCGCCAGAGTATGTAAAAATGTAAATTTCTTTATAACGATCATGATTGAAATTTCCGAAGAAAAAGTCTGACATATTCATGTCTATAGTGTCCTTCAGGTTCCATTGATCATATACCCGCATATCATTATCCAATACCAATATATTATAATAAGGAACTCCTTTCCCGGCACGAACAACTTCTGAAATACTGTCAGAATTCAGATCAGTATATACATTGGATGAGTAGCTTTTATCAACTGTATCAACCTGCAACCTCGACTTTGTACCTAAAGGCGGAAGAAACAACATTATTAAAATAGCAGGGATAGCTGCCAGAAATATAGAAGAATAGATGATTTTTTTAAAAATTGAACCACCTTCCATTGTTTACATAATATCAAGATCTTTCAGATGCTGCCTGGGTATTTTAACTGTCACTGATTCTCCGTCTCTCATAAGTATTATTGTGCATTCTTTGCGATCTAGCATTGTAATATATTCAAAATTAACAATATATGATCTGCCCACTCTTATAAATCCATTTTTCGGCAGCAGTTCAGCTACCTTTCCAAGGTTCATTGAACACAAATGATGTTTTTTCCCTGTACAAACCGTTGTATAATTACCTTCGGCCTTACAGAATAATATGTCTGTGGGATTAATAAATAGTGTTCCGTTGCGGGTATTGACCCTTATCCTTGTTATTCGTTCATGCGATTCATTAATCTTTAAATGTCTTTCAGTATCCACATCTTTGCTTTTTCTTTCAATAAACCTGGTCAGGCATTGTTTTAATTCCTTCCGGTTCACAGGTTTAAGAAGATAGTCGAATGCCTGGTTTTTAATTGCTTTAATTGCATACTGGTCATAGGCCGTCACAAAAACAATCTTCTGCATCATGTATCTCTGAGGAAGATCCTGAATAAAAGCAAAACCATCTTTCCCAGGCATTTTAATATCAAGAAAGATAATATCCGGTTCAAATCGGTTCAACTCAGAGTAAGCAGCATCGACTGACTGAGCCAATCTGATTTCGTTAAATAAGAGAGTTTCCTCCAGGAGTTTATTTAGTAATATTCTGGCATTCTCTTCATCATCAATGATTAAAGAACTTAGCTTTTGTTCCATACATCAGGCCGGTTAGACTTTTCAGGTTAAAAGTACAAAAAGTTATTTTATCTTAAAGATCAATCCGCTATTTTTTTGAATCTTTCATTCTTATGCTCTTTCCAGGGAAGGAATATATACATGTGGAGTATCTTTATTTGTTTTTTTCTCTCGCTGATTAATCATATTTTTGTTGATATTGAATCAAACTTTAATTCTAATTTAATGAATATAAACATAAATCAAAGAGCCGCCAACAACATCCGTATTCTTTCAATGGCAATGGTGGAAAAGGCAAAGGCAGGACATCCGGGAGGTGCGATGGGAGGCGCAGATTTTATTCATGTCCTTTTTTCTGAATTTCTAAGTTTTGATCCGACTGATCCCTCATGGATTAATCGTGACCGTTTCTTCCTTGATCCCGGACACATGTCACCTATGCTTTATTCGATTCTTACTCTTACTGGTCATTTTAAAGTTGAAGAATTAAAAAATTTCCGCCAGTGGGGCAGTCCGACACCAGGTCATCCCGAACTCAATATCCTTAAAGGGATTGAAAATACCTCTGGTCCCCTCGGACAGGGCCATACCATGGCCGTTGGCGCAGCAATTGCAGAGAGGTTTCTTGCAGCAAGGTTTGGGGAACTATTTGCTCATAAAATATTTACCTACATTTCGGATGGAGGTGTACAGGAAGAGATTTCACAGGGCGCTGGCCGCCTGGCCGGTTTTCTTGGACTGAGCAACCTGATCATGTTCTACGATTCCAATGACATCCAGCTTTCAACTGAAACCAAAGCAGTTACAGGAGAAGACACTGGAATGAAATATACAGCATGGGGATGGAATGTCATTAAAATAGACGGAAATGATCAGAACCAGATAAGAATGGCACTCAACTCTGCTGTTAATCAAAAGAATAAACCCACCATTATTATCGGAAAGACTATTATGGGTAAAGGGCTCCTCGATAATGAAGGGAAGAGCTTTGAAAGGAAAACCTCCACACATGGAATGCCAGTAAGTGAAGCTGGTGGATCTTTTGAAAAGTCACTTATTAATCTAGGTGGAAACATTTCAGATCCATTCCAACTCTTCACAGAAGTTAAGGAGTACTATGGGAAAGTACTTAAAACTAAGCTGAAAACAGCTTCGGAATGGAAAAAAACTAAAGATGAATGGGCAGCAAAAAATAGAGAACAGGATAAAAAGTTACACTCTTTTTATTCAGGAGAAGTTCCGGATATTGATTTCAAATCTATCATTCAAAAGGAAGGGTCAGCTACAAGGACCGCATCGGCCGCAGTTCTTGGGGTCCTCGCAAAGAAAATTGAAAATATGATCGTCGCTTCAGCCGACCTTTCAAATTCCGATAAAACAGATGGCTTCCTGAAAAACACTCATGCCTTCACAAAGGGCGATTTCACAGGAGCTTTTCTTCAGGCAGGAGTTTCGGAACTTACAATGACAGCCGTGATGAATGGAATGGCCCTCCATGGCGGTATAATACCTGCATGCGGAACATTCTTCGTATTTTCGGATTACATGAAACCTGCAGTCAGGCTGGCCTGTCTGATGGGATTGCCAGTAAAATACATATGGACTCACGATGCTTTCCGTGTAGGGGAAGACGGACCTACTCACCAACCTGTTGAACAAGAGGCTCAGTTAAGACTGATGGAACATCTTAAAAACCATCATGGGGAGAACAGTATGGTTGTATTACGTCCTGCAGATTCTGCTGAGGCAACTGTTGCATGGAAAATGGCCCTGGAGAACAAAAAAACACCAACTGCTCTGATACTTTCAAGACAGAATATAAAGGACCTGCCTTCAGAAAGCAGTAGCAGGTATGAAGATGCATTACAATCGGAAAAAGGGGCTTATATTGTTCAGGATTGTAAAGTAAGACCTGACATTATTCTGATTGCCAGTGGTTCTGAAGTGGCAACGCTGGTTGAAGGAGCTCAGCTTTTAAAAAATGACAATCTGAATATCAGAATAATTTCTGCTCCATCCGAAGGACTATTCAGGAATCAATCTGAAAGCTATAAGAAATCGATCATACCTGAAGAGATTCCAATTTTTGGACTTACAGCAGGGCTATCAATTACACTGCAGGGACTCGTTGGACCGAAAGGAGTAATTTGGGGAATGAATAGCTTTGGTTATTCCGCCCCATATAAGGTTCTTGATGAAAAGCTAGGTTTTACGGCTGAAAATGTTTACAAACGGGTTAAGGAATATCTGGGTAAAGATCAAGGATAAAGGTTGTTTTGTCTTTTATCTTATCTTAATGAATTCTGCAATTTTTTCCAGAAGACTCTTTTTGTTTATCGGCTTACTAAGATACCCATCACAACCTGCAGCAATTATCCTCTCCTCATCTCCTGACATGGCATATGCGGTTATGGCAATAATATTAACATTTGGGTTAATCAGCTTTATTTGTCTTGTTGCTTCAAATCCATCGATCTCCGGCATCTTTATGTCCATAAGGATCAATTTAATGTCCGGATTTGCTTTAAAAAGTTCGATAGCCTCCCTCCCATTTGAAGCATGCAAAACTTTTATGCCTGTTTCCCTCGTAATCAGGGCATTAAGATAATAGAAATTTGTTTCATCATCCTCTGCAACAAGTATCATCGAATCGGCTATAGTCTTCAAGGAGTCTTTTGCTGGATTTATGGGCGAAGATTCTTCATCACGCTTCTTAACCGGAACTGAGAGAAAGAAACAAGATCCAACGCCAGGTTCTGATTCAAGTCTGATTTTTCCTCCGATTGCGTCTGACATCCCCATGGCAATCGACAACCCAAGTCCGCTCCCTTCAGTTACTTTAAACGATCCCTGGCTCTCTTTCACAAAACGGTCAAAAATAATGTTAAAGGAATCAAGGTTTATTCCAATTCCGGTGTCTTTTACAAAAAACTCAATTTGTTCATCTGTTCGGTTAAAACCAAAATGGATGCTTCCTTTTTCAGTAAATTTGACAGCATTATCTAGAAAATGAGAAATGATTTTCTGACAAATTTCCGGATCAGAATTGATGAAATAATTATCAGACTGTTCCGGGATTTCCAGGAATAATTCCAGCCTCTTATTTAAGCATCCGGATTCAAAATTATGACTGATTTTTCTGATAATCACTGCGGGGATGAAATCCTTTTTATTAACGGAGAGACTCCCAGAGGTTATCAGAGAGATATCCATATAGTTGGTGATTGTATTCAGGAGACGGTTACTGCTTTCAAAAAGCATTGCGATGGAATCCTTTTTCTCTTCTTCCGACAAATCCTGCAACGAAATAATCTCGGCAAACCCGAGAATTCCGTTCAGAGGAGTACGTACTTCATGAGAGATATTATTTAAAAATTCTGTCTTAAGTTTATCACTGGCTTCAGCCTTTTCCTTTGAGAGCCTCAGGACATCAGAGGCATTTTTACGTTCAGTTATGTCGTGTATGCTTCCGATTATTTTTTCCGGATGCCCATCGACATCAAAGACCAGTTTCGCTGATATAGAACATGGAGTATGAGAACCATCCCGGTTTATAAGAGTAATTTCAAAGTCATTAAGGGCTCCCTTCTCTCCAAGTTCTGCAAGGATAACTTGTCGTTCTTTAGGATCTGAATAGAAATCGAATATCGATTTTCCAATGAGATCATCCATTCGATATTGACCCTTTGAAAGGATCCCTATGGAGGGACTGACTTCAAGGATCGTCCCTTCAACTGATGTCTCATAGTACACATCCTGCACATTTTCAAAAATTACCCGGTATTTTTCTTCACTTTCTCTTATTGTCTTTTCGGTTCGCAGACGTTCACTTATATCTCTTGCTATACCCAATACCAGGGTCTGGTCCTTTATTTTTACAGGGTAAGTAATTATTTCAATTGTAACTAACGAGCCGTCTTTCCGGTTTAATACCAGAACATCAGGACCAGTTCCTTTCCCTAAAAAATTCAAACTTAAAAGTTTTGCAGCAAGTGGCAGAGAATTAGATGAAATAAGGCTTAATTTCAGAAAATTCTTACCAATTAATTCATTTCTGTTGTACCCTACCAATTTTTCGCAGGCAAAATTTCCGTCAACAAAATTTCCCATTAGGTCATATAGATAATATGCATCCGGAGCGTAGTCAAACAATATTTTTAATCGTTCCTCTGAATTTCTCAGCCTATCTTCCGCCTGTTTTCGGTAGGTGATATCAGTAATAGTGCCTATATAATCAACAACCTCATTGTCAATCAATTCGGGTACGGCATTTCCAATAACCCAAACTATACTTCCATCACGTCTTACAAAACGATATTCAGCAACAGAAGAAATTTTTGATTGAACATCTGAATTCCATCCTCTTTCAAGCTTTTCCCGGTCATCAGGATGCACGGCTTTTAACCATCCAAATCCAGTTGCTTCTTCAGCTGTCAGCCCGGATAGTTCCAACCATCTGGGATTCACATAAGTTGTAAAACCATTCGGTTGGGTTCTGAAAATTCCAACAGGTGAGGTCTGAGCAAGGGTTTCAAATAAGTGCCGGCTTTTCCTTAGCTCCTCTTCCATATTTTTCCGTTGAGTGATGTCAATTATGAATCCTTCAAGAAATTCAAGTTCACCACTTTTTAGGAATACCCCTTCTCCCTTTTCCCAAACCCAACGAATCTCGCCATTCTTTGTTATTATTCTATATGTGATCTGATAATGCTTTCTGCTTTTTACAGCTTTCTGAACTTCTGTCCATACATAATCACGGTCAGCCTTATGAATCAGATCATTGTAGGACAGTTTACTATTATTAAGTAAGTCTGCAGGAGAGTAGCCGGTTAGCTCCCTGGCTCCTTCACTGAGGAACTCCATTGTAAATTGCTTATCATTTCTGCACCTGTAAACAAGTACCTGAAGGTTGCTTATAAGTGCATTGATTAGCCTGTGAGATTCTTTGAGGTCATCTTCCGCTTTTTTGCGTTCTGTTATATCCAAAACAGTAAATGTTACTCCTTTTGAATAATTGTTTTTATCAAGAGGGGTTGAACTAAGGATGACGTTAAGAATCTTACCATCTTTGCATTTGAGTTTTGATTCAACAGACCCTGTACCTTTCTCTGTAATCTGCCGGTATTTTTCTTTCCCGACATTCAAAAATTCCTCAGTGGAAGAATACAAAATTTCAGAAGATTTTCCTATTAATTCACTTCTTCTATATCCTGTCATGTTACAAAAGGCATCATTCATTTCCATAAAAACACGGTTAATCACAAGTCCAATACCAACTGGAGCAGCAGTGAAAATACTCTGAAGTTTTTCCTCATTCTCTCTTAAAAGGAGCTCTGAAGCTCTCTTTTCTTTATTGTTCCGTGCCTGCTCCAATGCCTCTTTAACTGCAAAAGGCAACCGTGTCGAGTGCTCTTTGATTACATAATCCTGTGCGCCTGCCTTAATACATTCAACAGCGGTCTCTTCATTAACTGATCCGGTATAAAGGATGAAAGGTATTTCCGGGCCGAACTCTTTAGTTTCCTTCAGAGCCTGAAGTCCGTTAAATGAGGGCATCATATAATCAGAGATAATCAAATCGGGATTAAATTCCTTAAGTGCTTTTACAAGATCAATCCGGGTACAAACAGTAGTATATTCAAATTTAAGTTTCTCCTTCCGTAACTCTAGAACAGCCAGATCAACATCTGAAAGTACATCCTCAACAAAAAGGATTTTCAGAAGATACTTTTGAATCATTTTATCAGGTTTTTTATATCCGGTTGTTGATTCAGGAGAAGCCAGTTTAATCCAATATTCTTTACAGGCATAGTAGCATATTGCCAAACAATCTTAACTTTAAATGATTTTTTATTACTCATCTAATTAATGTTATATCAAATATGGATAATGCACTATGATAATACTAAAATTAATAACCACTAACCACTAACCACAAGTCACAAGTTACTCGCACTGTTTTTCACCGGCAAACTAAAATAAAACGTTGCCCCTTTGCCTTCTTTCCCCTCTGCCCATACTTTTCCGCCATGCCGGTGAACAATCCTCTGAACAATCGCTAATCCAACTCCTGTGCCTTCAAATTCATTGGCTTTATGCAGCCGTTGGAAAACTCCGAATAATTTATTAGCATATTCCGGATTAAATCCTACCCCATTATCCCTAATATAATAAACCTGATACCCGTCTTCTATATAACCACCTATTTTTACTTCAGGTTTTAATTTTAATGAGGAAAACTTGATAGCATTTGAAATAAGGTTTATCCAGACCTGTTTTATATATGTTGGGTCGGCAAAGGTCTCCGGCAATGCATCTAAGGTAAATTTCATCCGTTCCTGAATCTCAGGTGGGGCATCTTCGTTAAACATCGAAAGTGCCATCTTTGTCATGTCAATCTTTGATTTTTTATGCTCGCTTCTTGTAACTCGTGAAAGAGAAAGGATATCTGTAATAAGTTTGTCCATTTTCTGCGTATTGCTGCGAATCAGACTCAGAAGCCTCTTTCCTTCGGTATTAAGCTTGGCGCCGTAATCTTCTATTACGAACTTTGAAAAGCCGTCTATAGCGCGTAAAGGAGCCCTGAGATCATGAGAAACTGAATAGGCAAATGCCTGAAGTTCTTTATTGGCTTCTTCAAGCTGAGATGTGCGTTCCATTACTCTTTTTTCCAGTTCTGCATTTAGATGAATGATCTCCTCTTCTGATTTTTTCTTCTCTGTGATATCAACAACAGTGGTGATGAAGTAGAGTGGCTCTCCATTGACATCACGTAAAAGTGTTGTTAAAATATCAACCCAAACTATCTCATTTCGTTTATTGAGATATCGTTTTTCCCAACGTGAAGATCTTCTGTCTCCTTTCAGAATAGAAGAAGTTATCTCATCATTTCTTTGAATATCATCAGGATAAGTGAATTCATGCCAATTGATATTCTTCATCTCTTTTTTAGTGTACCCCAATAACTGACGAAAAGCCCTGTTAACGCTGACCGTTCCATCAAGAAAGGTCAGAGACTTACCGACAGAAGCATATTCGAAAACGTTTTTGAATTTTTCTTCACTCAGACGAAGTTCTTTTGAACGACTCAGGATCAATCCCTCCGACTGCCTATGGTCCTCTTCCACTCCTATAGCCGATGCAATAATTTCCATCAATCGTAATTCATTTTTACTTGGGACGACATCTCGTTGAAACACTACACACAATGAACCTATGTTTTTTTTGTTGAATTTTACAGCTTTTCCTATGTATGTTTTCAAACTGTAACTACCAACATTCGGATCTGTCTCGACATAGTGTGTGTCCTGCAAATTTCTTATGACAATTGCAGTTTCTCTCTTTGACTTGATAACATCATTGCATAAATGTCCCTCACGATTATCGATGGATTTATAGTCGGGTGGTGTATTCCACTTTCCGAGAGAGCAGAGCATATCGCCCTGAAGATGGTTATATAGAGAACAAGTACCACCCATTAACTCCCCGCATAAAGCAACAAGCATGTTGATATTAACAAGTGTATCTGCACCAAATCCGAGAAAGCATTCATTCAGTTTGACAAGCCACTTCTCTGCCTGTTTAAGTTCTGTAATATCGTGAGCAACAACAAGCACAGAGTTTATTTTACCTGAATCATCGTATTCAGGAGTTAACCTATAGTCAAGCCAAACTAATCCTTGAGCACTTTGCAATTCAATTTGCTCCCCTGATTGTCTGCCTGTTTTGAATACATATTTGATTTTCCCCTCCCAATAATCACATTGTTCCGGGTTGAATAATCCTGACTCACGGTGAGTTTTACCGATTATTTGTTCTTTTTTTGCTCCGGTTATTCCCAGTCCGGCATTATTTATATAAAGGTGCCTAAAATCATTATCGTACCGCACAATATAGTCGGGACTATTCTCCACAATTGAGAAGCAGATCAATTCCTTATCATCATGTTTTTCCAGCTTAGACTTTCCTGCTATGAGCATTAATTATTATTGTCTGATTATTCTCTGAATAACGCACTATGACATTACTTAATTCTTTCTTAATTCTTACCTGCTCCAGGTAAAATAAACCTAAAAACGCTTCCTTTTCCAACTTCACTTTCAACCCATATTTTACCCATATGTTTCCCAATAAATTCTTTACATAGAAGTAAACCCAGCCCGGTACTTGGCTCTCCCTCTGTTCCTTTCCTGCTGGTCTTTTCATTTAGAAGAAAAAGTTTGCCTTTCAATTCAGGAGTCATACCAATTCCTGAATCAATGATTTTAATTTCAATGGATTGATCACTTTTTTTTTCGGCTGCTACAGTTACCTTTCCTCCAATAGGTGTAAATTTTATTGCATTTGAAACCAGGTTACGAATAACAGTTTCCATCATCCTTGAGTCGGCATATACCGCTATATCATCAGGAAGAGAATAGTCAATTATAATACTCTTCTTTCGGGCAGATTCTTTTAATACCTCAATACAAGTTTTTATTAATTGTTTCACATTTAAATTTTCTGGACTAAATTCCAGCAAACCCCGTTTCAGCCTTGACCACTCAAGAAGGTTTTCCAGCAATCTGTAAATATTGGAGGCAGATTCCTTCATATTGATTGTAATCTCTTTAATTTCTTCAAAAGACATATTCTGAATTTCCTCAGCCAATATTTGTGTAGCTCCAAGGAAAGCGCTTAACGGGCCTTTCAGGTCATGTGCAAGAATTGAAAAAAACTTGTCCTTTTCTGCATTAATGGTCTGAAGTAATTCGTTTTTCAGTTTGATTTCTTCTTCAGCCAGTTTACGTTCGGTAATTTCTCTGGATATACCGAATGTACCGATGATTTTTCCTTCTTTATTCCGGATAGGAAGCTTAGTTGCATAAACCCATGAATCAGGACTATTAGCAAGGACCAGCCTTTCTTCCTTAGTCATAGATTGCCCTGTCTGAATAATTGTCTGTTCATCGTCGTATGCCATACGTGCATGTGCCTCCGTAAAAAAGTCATAGTCTGATTTACCGATTGCTTTGTCACAATCATTTAAACCGAGGAATTTGGACTGAGCTATATTAACCCTGATGAAGCGGCTCTCCAGGTCTTTGAAATAGATATGGTCAGGAAGGTTATCCATAAGAGTACGCATCAGATATTGTTCTTTATCGAGAGTTTCTAAATCCTGTTTGCGCTCCAAGTTGGAATGAATAAGCTGGCTATTCTGATATGCTTTTGAGGATATCTCATTGGCAAAGGCAAATAACATATGAGCCACTTTAACAAACTTCTCCTTTGACATAACAGGAACATCTTCAAGTGCTTTCATAAAATCATTCCGATCAGCACCAATCTCTTTAGCATACTGAAGCATTTGGTTATGATCCAGTTCTTCATTTTTAACCTGACCAATTAACCAGTTAGCAATATGTTTACCACCCACAATTATACTTGCGCCGGCATCCCACAAGCCACCACTTAAACATGGCTGTATTACAGGACCTTTTGGATTAGGTCTTCCGATTTCAGCGTCGGATTTGAAGCAGTTTAAAAGCCCGGTATCTGTTTTCCTTATTATTTCATTACATAACCTGCAGAAATTGCTTGGGTGTGTTATGGGTGAACCATCAGGATTTGTTATAATTGACGCAACCCCTGTAGCATCAGCAAATAGGTCCTGGATATGTTGAATAGCATCCAGATTGAATATATCGGAAAACCGAATAACATCAGGTATTAACCTATCCTTTTGCATCTTTCATTTTTTTTAATAAGTTATATACTCAATGAGTAATTTATCATCATAGTTTTACTCAAAATTTTCAAATCTTCACGTTTTCAATTTGTCCAATTGTAAAAGAAAAAGTGCTTCCCGTTCCTACTTCACTTTCCACCCATATTTTACCATTATGCTTTTCTATAAACTCTTTACAAAGTAATAATCCAAGGCCTGTACTCAGTTCACCTTCCGTACCAGGTCTGCTGGTCTTTTCATTTATCTGAAATATCCGGTTTTTCAATTCCGGTGACATTCCAATTCCTGAATCCCTGATTTTAATTTCAATGGAATGATCATTATGACTAGCTGCCACATTTACCAAACCCCCGGAGGTAGTAAATTTTATTGCATTTGAAACCAGATTCCGTAAAACCGCTTCAAACATGTGACTATCAGCGAGAACTTCCATTTCATCCGGAATGGTAACTTCTATTTTAATTCTTTTTTTTCTTGCAGATTCAGATAGAACATTTATACATTCACCTATTTTCTTTTTCAGATTAAGTTTTTCAGGTACGAAATCCATTCCCCCACGTTTAAGACGTGACCATTCAAGGAGGTTTTCGAGCAGGCTGTAAATATTTGTGGCTGATGCCTTCATGCTCTCAGTAATTTCCTTGATTTCCTCCATACTCATTGTCTGGATCTCTTCAGTAATTATCTGGGTAGCAGCAACAAATGCACT
>PLLX01000224.1 GCA_003141415.1 Bacteroidales bacterium | reverse complement strand
TCAATAATATCTTCCCTTTTACAGCCAACCAGATCGACTATCTGATCCTTTACCTCTTCAGGCATTGCGCTGGCCATATCCATTTTGTTCAGGACAGGAATAATTTCCAGGTTATGATCTATAGCCATGTAAAGGTTCGAAATCGTCTGAGCCTGGATACCCTGAGAAGCATCAATAACAAGCAGTGCGCCTTCGCAGGCAGCAATTGANNATCAGATTAAGGATAAATTTTTTACTATCGTGGAAATATTCCATCTGAATTGCATGGCTCTTAATCGTAATACCTCTCTCCCTTTCAAGATCCATATCGTCGAGCACCTGTGCCTGGTATTCTCTTTCGGTTATTGTATTTGTCTTCTCAAGCAACCGGTCTGCCAGTGTACTTTTACCATGATCAATATGAGCTATAATACAAAAATTCCGGATATTGTTCATCAAACGAGCTTGCTTTAAATCAGGTGCAAATATATAAAAAATCCCCCCAAACTTTGCTTTTCTAATTCCTCTGTGGTAAACTGTTTTTAGAGTTCACCCCTAAGTCCCCCAAGGGGGACTTTTATACTTTCATGTTACAACTCCTCTTATCATTTTTACCCCTAAATCCCCCAGGGGGGACTTTTATCTTTCATGGAATAGCCCCCCCTCGGAGGGGTTGGGGGGTAAAAGGTCAGATGATATAAAAAAGTAGAGACAGGTCTGCGACCTGTCTCTACAATGGTATTTATATATTTATTTTAAAAGGATCCTACATCATCCCTGGCATCCCGCCGCCCATACCCTGTGGAGGACCTGCCGGAGCATCTTCTTTTACCTCTACAATTACAGCTTCGGTAGTAAGGAACATGCCGGCAACTGAAGCAGCATTTTCGAGCGCAACGCGGACAACTTTAACAGGATCTATAACACCTGATGCATAAAGTTTTTCATAATTATCGGTTTGTGCATTATACCCATAATCTGCTTTTCCTGCTTTTACATTCTGGGCAACGACCGCACCCTCTTTTCCTGAATTGATAGCAATCTGACGTAATGGTTCTTCAATTGCGCGTTTGACAATCTCAATACCTGTTGTCTGATCTTCATTATTACCTTTAAGTCCTTCCAGGACACTTATTGCACGAATGTATGCTACACCACCACCGGGAACAATACCTTCTTCAATTGCAGCACGTGTTGCATGAAGTGAATCATCAACGCGGTCTTTCTTCTCTTTCATTTCAACTTCAGATGAAGCTCCGATATAAAGAACAGCAACACCACCAGCAAGTTTAGCCAGACGCTCCTGTAATTTTTCCTTATCGTAGTCAGAAGTTGTAGTTGTCATCTGCTGTCTGATCTGGGCTACACGTGCTTTGATCATCTCTTTGTCGCCTGCACCGTTTACAATTGTTGTATTTTCTTTATTAATTGTAACTTTTTCTGCTGTTCCAAGCATGTCGAGAGTTGTATTTTCGAGTTTCAGACCTTTTTCTTCTGAAATAACTGTACCACCTGTCAGAATGGCAATATCTTCAAGCATCTCTTTCCTTCTATCGCCAAATCCGGGAGCTTTGACTGCACAAACCTTGAGAGAACCGCGTAATCGGTTTACAACAAGAGTTGCAAGAGCTTCACCTTCAACATCTTCTGAGATAATTAAAAGAGGACGTCCAGTCTGAGCGGTAGCTTCAAGAACGGGTAGCATATCCTTCATTGTGGAAACCTTCTTATCATAAATAAGAATATAGGGATTCTCCAGATCTGCTTCCATCTTTTCAGCATTAGTCACAAAATATGCGGAGATATATCCACGATCGAACTGCATACCTTCAACAACTTCAACCGAGGTTGTAGTTCCTTTTGATTCTTCAACAGTAATAACGCCTTCTTTATGAACCTTGCCCATAGCTTCAGCAATGAGTCTTCCTATCTCTTCATCATCATTGGCTGCAATTCTTGCTACCTGTTCAATTTTTTTAAGGTCATCACCTATTACTTTTGCCTGTGATTTAAGATGTGCCACTACCTTTTCAACAGCTTTGTCGATGCCTCTTTTAATATCCATCGGATTTGCACCTGCTGTAATATTCTTCAGTCCGACATTGATAATCGACTGTGCAAGAACTGTGGCAGTGGTAGTTCCGTCACCGGCAATATCGCCTGTTTTTGAGGCTACCTCTTTAACCATCTGAGCACCCATGTTTTTATAGGGGTCGGAAAGTTCAATGTCTTTCGCTACGGTTACTCCGTCCTTAGTGATCTGGGGAGCACCATATTTTTTCTCAAGCACCACATGACGACCTTTTGGTCCAAGGGTTACTTTCACTGCATCAGTCAGCTGATCAATACCTTCTTTAAGAAGGGCACGTGCATCGATATTGAATTTAATCTCTTTTGCCATATCATTATGATTTTTAGAAGTTTGCTGAAATTAAGCTATAAAAAGGATATCTGTCTGTGAAACAAGAAGATAATCTTCCCCATCAATTGTCAGTTCCTGACCCGCATATTTACCGTAAAGAACAACATCACCCTTCTTTACTTCCATTTCTTCATCTTTTTTAGCTGTGCCAACAAGAATTACTTTACCCTGGCGTGGTTTTTCCTTTGCGGAATCAGGTATTATTATTCCACTTGCAGTTTTTTCTTCAGCTTCATTAGGTTTCACAAGAACCTTGCCTGCCAAAATTTTTCCTTTTAATTGTGCCATTTTATCTAGTTTTAAAGTTAAACATCATTTTCCGACTTCCTATTCGATCATATTCCATGCCAAATTGAAAAAAATGTCATTTTGGGTTCACTCAGGCCAATTCGATTACTCTAATCCTGACAATAACTTAAATCAAAATGTTTTAAAAATCTGTAAAATCCAATTTTACAGCATGTTAATGTTATAATAACAAGAGTGTCAGTATGTGACAAACTGACACTCTTGTAAAGCATTTTATTCTGGCAAACTATTTTCCGGGTTTAGTCTGGTTGCTAGGTGGAGTAGTTGATGCAGGGGGAACTGCTGTTGGAAGTGTTGGAATTGCATTCGGATCAACAGTGTTTTTTATCTGTTCCTCAATTCTTGAACGTCCTGAAACTGTACCACGCGGTATAGAAGCAGTGGCAACTACACATAGGATCAGAATTGTAGCTGCAAGTGTCCAAGTTGACTTCTCAAGGAAATCAGCAGTTTTACGGATACCCATTGATTGGCCTGCTGACGTAAAATTAGCAGCCAGCCCTCCTCCTTTCGAATTCTGTACAAGTACAATCAACACCTGTAAAATGCATGCAATAATTACTAATACTGAAACAAAAATATAAANNTAAATTTTTGCAAGGGTTTCGGTAACCAATCCACCGGCTTCTTCTACAAAGGGTTTGGAGATATCATCATTTGAAACATACGTTTTATCCTTCTGAGACTCAATCCTCGGATTGGCAATAATGAATTTATCAATAAGTTCAGACTGTAGTTGTTTTTTAGAAGTTTTCTCAAGGTGTTCCGGGTTTTCCAGGTTTGCTTCTTCAGTCGGGAATATTCTTGATTCATCTTCATCAAGATCAAGCTCTAAAAGATCAGTAAGTTCCGGAAGTGAAAAGCCGGGATCCATAAAGAAGACTTTATCTTCAGAAGGGACTGTTTCATCATCGAGAAGAAATATAACACCGGCTGGTTCAATATTATCAGGCTCTGCAGCAATCATTATTGAATGGCCGGTAGCCTGGTTCATAGTATCCGGCATTTCACTCAATTTAGTTTCATCGGTGTCTTTTTCAATTTCATTTATCATAAACTCACTGTTCTTTGCCGATTCAATAACAGTTTGCTGAGTATCTGATACTATTACTTGTTTTAAATCAATATCCTGTTTGGCATCTATTTGTTCACTTTTATAAGAAGTTTTCGTTTTAAGGAGCCAGTATAACACTTCCCTGTCGCCGACATGAATTGCAGAATTCCTTAACTGGTTTTCGAATTTTACATCTTCATTGCTATGCAAACCCTTTAACAGCAGCATGTGGGCGCTCTGGAAATAAGGAAAGATATCAATCAACTCATAAACCTCCCCGATCATCTGGCGGTTAACAGGGGCAGTATCCTCAATCATATTTAAAAAGTCATTTCTATTCATGAGGGTTACCAGTTAACAAATGCCTGATTGAAGATATCTTCAACGAGCATATCTATTATTTTATTTGAAAGATCCTGCTCAACTGCACTAAGGTCGAGGTTGCTGCTATAATCTTCATATCTCGAAAATGTCTGTTCGAAACTCAGGGTAGGATCAATCGCATTTGTAAATTTAACATTTACCGCAATTGTAAACCTGTTCGTCGCTGCCTGTGCATCAGCGGCCACAGTCATTGGCCTTGTATTATAATCTTTTATTTCTCCTTCAAAATTCACATCACCAATCGAGTTTGTAAATTTCAGGCTTGTCTGAGCCTTGCATTTATCAATAAGTGCATCAGTTAATATCTGGCTGAGTCCCGGTTGAACAATTGGAGCCCTGTTCTGAAAATACTGTATACTGAATGTCTTTGCCAAAGGAGATATACTTGCACCTGAGAATGAATATGTTACCTTGCATCCATAAAAAAGTGTAACTATTGCAATCAACATAAAAATTAAAAGCCTGTTTTTAGTATATCTGATAGTATTTTTATGATTCAATGCCATATTCTTTGATCTTTCTGTAAAGAGTCCGTTCTGATATCCCGAGTTCGCCCGCCGCCATTTTTCTTTTGCCATTATATTTTTCAAGAGCCTTTTTTATCATTTCCACCTCCTTCTGCGCAAGTGAAAGCGATTCTTCAATTATCTCTTCAGTATCCTGTATATTGTTCATAGTCTTATGCTGCGAGAAATCAACCGATGGAGATTCATTTTCATTATGAGCATTGGTCTCTTCCTTGGCCTCCCTGAATAGATTCTTTATAGCTCTCGAGTTTGTCTCCTGGAAAGTAACATCAATTTCTCCGCGTCTTATGAGGTCAAAAACAAGTTTCTTAAGGTCGTTCATATCACTTTTCATCTCAAAAAGAATCTTATATAAAATCTCTCTTTCAGAAGAAAATGACTTGTCGTCACCTTTTTTTATAACAGCAGGGAGTTTTACACCGCCATAGTCAGGAAGATAATTACGAAGGTTGGCTGCAATAATTTCCCTTTCGTTTTCTATAATTGATATCTGTTCCGTTATATTCTTAAGTTGTCTGACATTACCAGGCCATGAATAATTAAGAAGAATATTTTTAGCCTCAGAATCGAGTCTGATTGCCGGCATTCTGTATCTTTCAGCAAAATCCACTGCAAACTTTCTGAAGAGCAGGAAAATATCTTCGCCCCTGTCTCTTAAAGCAGGAACCTTGATCGGTACCGTATTAAGCCTGTAAAAAAGATCCTCTCTGAATTTACCATTATCAATCGCCATTGTTACTTCAACATTACTTGCAGCAATAACCCTAACGTTTGTCTTCTGAACCTTCGATGATCCGACACGTATAAATTCACCTGTTTCCAACACTCTGAGCAGGCGAACCTGTGTTGATAATGGCAATTCTGCAACTTCATCCAGAAAAATTGTTCCGCCATCTGCAACTTCAAAATAGCCTTTCCTGCTATCGGATGCCCCTGTAAATGATCCCTTTTCATGACCAAAGAGTTCAGAATCAATTGTACCTTCCGGTATTGCTCCACAGTTCACAGCAATATACTGTCCATGTTTTCTGGCACTGTAACTATGAATTACCTGGGGGAAAATCTCTTTCCCGGTACCACTCTCTCCTGTAATTAGTACGGACAGATCTGTAGGAGCCACCTGAACAGCAATATCAATAGCTCTGTTAAGACCTTCATAGTTGCCAATTATTCCAAACCTTTGTTTAATATTTTGCAGATCTTTCATTTCCTGTTTTACAATCCTGCGAATTTAAGGTTTTTTTAAAACATTGGGAAATGCAATTTTCGTAAATTCGCAACATGAAAAAAGATCCGCCTATTCAATTTGCCGGAATTATACCTGCCCGATATGCTTCTTCACGGTTTCCGGGCAAGCCGCTCATCCTTATTGACAACAAGCCAATGATCCAAAGAGTCTATGACCAGGCACGTAAAGCACTGGAAATGGTTTGGGTTGCCACAGATGATAAAAGGATTTTCGATGCGGTTTTAGATTTCGGAGGGAATGCAATAATGACCTCTACCGAACATCTTAGCGGTACGGATCGTTGTGCAGAAGCAGTAACAATGATTGATCGCGAAACAGCCAAAAAAACAGATATCGTTATCAACATCCAGGGCGATGAACCATTTATTAAACCCGAACAGATCATTCTTCTGATGAAATGTTTCGATGACGAGACTGTTGAGTTAGCAACACTTGTAAGAAAAGTTGAACCCGGGGAGGATATCTTTAATCCTAACCAGCCAAAGGTCATTTTAAACTCGAAGGGTGATGCAATTTATTTCAGCCGGACTGCCATACCTTATATAAGAGATACTGAAAAGAGTGATTGGACAAAGAAACATGTTTTCTATAAACATCCAGGGCTCTATGCTTACAGGAGTGAAACACTGAAAAAGATAACATTATTATCACGCAGCCCTCTTGAAATTGCCGAATCACTTGAACAGAACAGATGGATAGAAAACGGGTACCTGATAAGAACGGCAGTAACAACCTGGGAAAGTTTAAGTATTGATACTCCTGATGATCTTGAGAAAGCAAAATTACTTTTAGAACACTTTTTTTAAAATATTACTACCTTTAGCACAATATTTGATAGAGATAATCAAAATCTGATTGATTTATGAAGAGAAGTTTACCCTTTATCTTCTTATTAATTTTCACCTTAACCCTTCATGGTCAGAAGGATTCTATTAATATTACCGGAGCTCAATCTCAAAAAGATTATTTAAGAGAAGCCAGTAATGTAACTGTAAGTATTTATCCTGTACCTGTCAGGGATAACAGTTTTACAATTAAAACAGACAAAGTTATCTCTTTTATAAAGATTACAAATATCATCGGGCAGGACGTTTTCAGACTCCAATATAATGACCCACAGCAATTAATAAAAGTCTATCTCGAAGATCCCAAAAGGGGAATGTACCTGGTTACGATTATTTTTAGTGACGGACTCAGAGTCGTAAAAAAAATAATGGTAGAACAATCTGAATAAAAACAAAATTTATTATTTTCGTCTTTAGTTGGAAATTTTTGGGGAATTATTCCGCAGATTATAACATTTATCTTAGTTTCTTATTCAAGTTTGAATAAACAATCCTCTTATATAATTGTTTTATTCATTATGGTATTGATCAATTGTCTAATTTATAATATAGTGTATCTATGGAAGACGGGGTAAATGTATTTTCAATTAAGGATCTCGAAAATTTCTCGGGTATTAAAGCACATACAATAAGGATCTGGGAGAAGAGGTACAAAATACTTGAACCCGACAGAACCGACTCAAATATAAGAACTTACAGCGAATCAGAGCTTAAAAAGATTCTTAATGTTGCATACCTGAACAGGAATGGACTTAAAATATCCAAAATTGCAAGGCTGGACGAAGACGAACTTACACAGCAAGTAATGACAGTCAGCAGTAAACATGATGATCTGGATCAGAATTTTCAGCCGGGAAAAATTCTTATGTCAGCCATCAGATTTAATGAGAATTTATTCAAAGAGGCACTCTCCCCATTCATTAAACACCAGGGTATTGAAAATGCCTATTCCCATTATCTCTACCCTCTCCTTGAAAAAGCCAGAATCTTATGGCAAACAGGAAGTCTTTCAAGAGCCCAGGAACAATTCGTCAGAAATACCATAAAACAGATCATTATTATTGAAGATAACTTACTTAAGCCTGTACCCGGAAAATCAAGACCTACGGTGGCGATGATCAATACTTCTGATAATCTTACTGATAACAATTTCCTTTTTTATAAATTCGCCCTGAAGAAACGTGGGTTTGAGGTAATCTTTACCGGCGGCATCCTTCCGGCTTCTGAAGTAATTGAGATTCATAAAATAAAACCTTTTGAATATCTCGTGGTGAACTCAAGTGCATTTGATTTTGCTGAAAAGAAAATAGGTTATTTTAACAGCATCGGGAAATCACTAATGATAAAAAAGATTATTCTTACTGATTCTCCGGAAGAATTTGCTACCAAAAAATCATATGAAAAGTTGTTAATTACCAGAAACCCGGCTAATTTTATTAAGGCAATAGAGTCTCTTCTCTAATTTGTTCATTTCTGGAAAAAAATAAAGAACATTCTATCAACATCCTCAAATTTAATTTATTACATTTTTCTCATTTTGAGAAAATGATCTTCTTCCCTGGAAAGGTCGATAAGAGGAACTTTAGCTTTTATATCAGAAATCTGTTTAAGTACCCGTTCGGCAAAATACATTCTCTTACTGTCAGAGTCAGTATTAAAACGATGGTTGAAGGCTTTGGTTATTTTGACAACATCTTTCCAGATATTTATTGTGTTGCTCTCGAGATAACATCCTGCAAAGGCTTCCCATATATAATTTACTGCTGAAGTCGAAGGATGAAACATATCGTCATTATAGAACCGGTAATCGCGCAAATCATCCATAATCAGTTCATATGCAGGGAAGTACTTAGGAGCAACTTTATTTTTCAACAACTCTTCCACTGCCACGAAAAGTACAGATTTACTGACCTGGTTACCATGAGCACCATCCTTCCAGTGTCTTACAGGGCTTATTGTAAAAACGACCTGCAACTGAGGAAAGAGTACCTGCAGTTTGTCAAGTTGTTCTGTCCATAAAGTTACTATTTCTTCAACTGTCAGCATTATAGATTCAAATTGTTCAGATGGAATTTTATGGCAGTTTGATACAATCAGGTTTGATTTCTTCAGCTTATAAACCCTTGCTGTGCCAAGTGTTACAAACAAGAATCGTCCACATTTTAAAAAGGCAAATGCTTCTTTCGATCTTCTGTTTATCTTTTCAAGAACAATAGAGGGATCGGCAGAAGAAAAATCAGTGTAGTGATAGAAACTTAGCCATGTTCCATCATAAAAATGAAGATCATCCAGAAAAAATTCCTTGCCTTTTGTAATTGTATCCAGAGTATTACAAACCGATACCGGATTAAAAACGGCTCCTGCAGGATTAATCATTACCGGCATATGACCCATCTCCATCTGAGAGCCTATTGATGAAGCGAAACATGAACCAATGAACATCACCCGATCGTCATAGGTGATTTTATCCTTAGAGGGTTCAATAGAAAATGTGGTTCTGAGTTCCATTTTTCTTAAAGCTATTACAGATTAGTTTTGCTTACTGTTGATCCAGTCCATTATATATTTAAATACCTCATTCTTGAATGGTTCATTGTGTAATTCATGATAACCACCATCCCAAATTTTCAATTCAATCATATTCGTTTTTCCTGCAAATTCCCGGCTGCCCTCCGGAGAAGTAAGCATATCATCACTTCCGTGGATCATTAGTGTCGGAATGTTTAGTTCGGAAGCATGAGCAAGTGAATATTTTGCTGCAGTCATCGCTGCATAAAAGAGGCTGACCGATATTTTTCCATGAACAAGAGGATCGTCGCTGTATTTCTCCACAACAGCCTCATCATGAGATATATGATTTACGTTAAGTCCGGATGGCTGGATAAGTCCCGGAAGCAGGTTTTTCATAATAGATGCCATCAATATTTTACTTTTAGCCGGCTCAAAAGAAAGACGGAGCCAGGGAGAGGTGACTATTGCACCTTTTATCTTCGGCTTTCTCTTTAAAAGATAATCAAGAACTATACCTCCTCCCAGACTATGTCCATAGATATAAATCGGGCATCCGGGGAAAGTCTGTTTACAGCTTTTTAACAGAATATCGATCATTTCTCTCAGAAGATCATAACTTTTAATATTACCTCTTCTGCCGTGTGAGTTGCCATGACCGGGAAGGTCAACGCCAAGAAAACCAATCCCCTCCTTTTTAAATAATTCTGCCCAGTAAAGATAGCGATGAACATGTTCTCCAAGACCATGAACCAGAATTATAACTGCTCTTGTATTTTCGCCCGGGCTCTGAATCATCCCCTTTAATATCTGTCCGTTGCTTAGTTTGATATTGAACTCCATAATCAATTTTTTTTTAAAAATACGAAAGTTGATCAAATAATCTATATGTGCTCAGAATAGAATTTTAATTTTTCCTTAATCAAACCTTAACCTCTTATTAATCCTTGCTTCTTTACTATGGTTTAAATTTGTATCAGACTAGATTTTAAACTATACTATAAGTTTAAGATTAACAAATAAATTCAGATAAAAACCCAGTTTTTCAATATTTCAATTTAGATCATATTTATAATACCTTGAGCATTTTGATTTTATTTAACTGAATTCCATAATTATACAAATAAATGTTATTTATAAACCAGATAGATTATAAGGATTTTAAGATATTAAGATTTGCATANNAATCTTCAAAGATTTGCAATGAGCCTCACCTCCAACCGCGACAGTGCTCTGGATCTTGTTCAGGATACTTACCTTAAAGCTATTACTTATAAGGATAAATTTGTTGATTACACCAACCTCAAAGCCTGGGTATTTACAATAATGAAAAATACTTTCATTAATAACTACAGACGAAATGTGAAAGAGAATACCATAATTGACGCGACACAAGACCTCTATTATATAAACCAGCCACACGACAAAGGGTTTATCTCTCCCGAGTCGAAATATGCCGAAGATGAAATTGAAAAGGCAATTGATTCCTTAAGTGATGAATTCAGGATCCCATTCAGGATGCATATAGAAGGCTACAAATATAAAGAGATAGCTGATGATCTGGGACTGAAAATAGGAACAGTGAAAAGCAGAATCTTCTTCACGCGGCAGAAATTAATGCTTATGTTAAAGGATTATACAAGATAGTTATAACTCATAGATAGTAAGAATGTTAGTTAGTTAGTTAGGTAGATTAGGGTTAAAAAAAGACTGAGCTTTTCAGTCTTTTTTTATTACCCTTATAATCACCCCAGAAAGTACAAATACAAGAAACAATCCTGAAACGATCCATGCCCATATATTTGTTTCCTTCGATTCAGCCAACATTTCATATGGTTCAGTCATAAAATAGTCTGACTTTACTGGCCAGAGTAATACATGGCTGCTATCAATAAACCCATTAGTTCCAATCAGTTTCCCTGGCATTACAATTCTTACTGAATAGTCACTGAAGTTAACAAAAAGATTTTTTGTGACAATAGAAAGGGCAGAATCTGCTTCAACTTTATATTTCAGGGCATTATCTTCACCAATAAATTCCTTAAGTAAAACCCCATTTTTCCACAAGCTGTCCAGCTTAATACCATTCTTCTCCGTAATTTTCACAAATTCATCCTCACGGGCTTTCAACGATTGAATTGTCATGTCATTACCTGCTTTCCCGGAAGTAAGTTTTGAAAATTCACCGATCCATTCTGAAACGAGGTTTTTTTCTGTCCAATTATCGGTTTTATTCTTGACTGAATCTCTCAGAGCCCTGAACTTAAGACTATCAGTACCGTTCTCTTTGGTGTTTTTCAGATCTTCCGTAGAATAAAAGTAAAGTAGCTCATCTTTATTAAGGAAATCTTTTATCGGGTAACCAAATGACAACTCCTTATCAATTCTTTCATAGAACCTGAATTCTGTGTTAAACCACTTGAATCTTTTACTAAATCCGGCTTGTCTCGAGATATTTTTGTTAGCGCCCGAATCTGTTTTATAAGCCAGGTTTAACTCATCAATATTTTTAAATTGTTTCTCTGCTGTCTTAATCCATATAGAATCTCCTTTATTGTCTAACTCAACAGAGTCTTTAACAGCCCATGTACTGTCAAAAGGGACCTGAATTTCAGAGATTTTAAATCTTTTTTTAATGTCGCCTTCAATACTTTTCATTTGAATTTTACGTGTCACAGATCCATCAGTATGAACATAATTTGTCACAACGGTCTCGGGATCATTACACGATACAATAAGCATTAGAATCAACGACACAATCAGTTTAATTGATCTTCTTTTCATGATTTCAAAGATTAATTTTGGTGTGATTATATTCGATCAGTTTCTTTTCAATCAATTTTTTCAGTTCAGGATCTTCTTCAATCAGGTTTTCAAGATCCTTATATTTAATCTGCAACTCATTTACAGACTCAAGAAGCTCCTTCATCTGACTTTCCGATATTGTTATGGTTTTTGATGGAAATCTTCTTCCTGAATTCTTGTATACCATTAACAATTTTTCAATTTCATCCGTAGGCGACGATGTATTTTCTTTGTCAATAACAACTGTCTGTCTGCTAAGCACATCAATCCGTTTCAGTATGATTCCCTGCTGGTATACAAAAACCAGAATCAAAACAATTGAAGCGGTTATAAGGCTTCTCCTTACCCATCCGATATAAACCCAACCGAACAGAAAATCAATTACCTCTGAAAAAATTAATCCGAAGTGATTAATTTTTGTTATCCTCTTAATCACTTCTCTTTCAATTTCCTTAGTTGAATCTAATGTTGGTTCTGATACTCTGAGAAGATTCAGAACTTTGTTATATTTTTCATTTTCCGGTTTCATAGCTATAAATATTTCCCCACCTTTTCAGAAATGCTCTTTCTCGCATGATACAGGTTAGCTTTAACAGCTGATTTACTTATTCCGGTAATCTCAGATATTTCATCATTTGACATTCCTTCAAGATCGGATAAAACAAAAACAGCTTTTTGTTTAGAGCTAAGTCTTTCTGTCAGAATAGTTATGACCATTGAGGTCTCTCTATTCTCAAGAGCAGCTGACGGTCCTTCTGAAATCCTGTTTGCAATAAGCTCCCAGGTCTTTTCATCAGCAATAAATTCCGGATTTCTTTTCCTTTTTCTCATTTCGTCGTAACATTTGTTAACCACAATTCTGTATATCCAGGTTTTATAAACTTCTGCTGTTTTGATCTTTTTAAGTTTCTGCCAAATAGTTACCATTGTCTCCTGAACGACATCCTTAGCCTGATCTTCATTACCTAGCATCCTGAAAGCCACCGAGTAAGCAAAGGGAGAGGTCAGTTCAATGAGTTTTCTGAAATTATTAAAATTCCCGCCCCTGCATTCTTCTATAAGTTGTAGATCTATCAAAATATTTTGTTGAATTGTATTATAAAGACGTCAATTTAACAGCAAGGTAAAAAACATACTTCAATTTTCTCATTTTTTACATCATTGACATGTTTATCCCCTACGGGGAATTAAGTGATTTTCATATAATTATTCTACAATACTTGATCCACTACGTGGAATAAGTCTAAACTTAATGCAGTATAGCACATGATAATTCGCTGTAGGCGATAGAGTATTGTAGAAGAAAGTATATATCTTAATTGTATTATACCTCGTAGAGGTTTAAGAAATGTTTGAATTCACAATTTGTTCCCCGGTTAATATTATAATTTTACGGTAATAATATATAAGCAATGCAAAAAATAATTACACTCAGGACTGAAAAGCAGAATGGATTATATGATATTACTGCCGAAGTTACTTCCATAATCAGACAAAGTAAGGTTAAGACAGGTATTGCATCGATTTATGCCAGAGGATCAACAGGTGCAATAATGATACAGGAGAACTGGGATCAATCAGTTCAGAATGATGTGATCACTCTTCTCAAAAAGCTGATCCCTTCAGGAATATGGGAGCATGATCACCAGGATAATAACGGTGATGCACATTTAAAAGCTGGCATAGTGGGTGCTTCCGAGACTATTCCAATAATAGATTATAATCCGGGATTATCTACCTGGCAGAACATATTTTTTTGTGAATTTGACGGGCCACGTGAAAAGAGAGAGATTGTAGTTACAATTCTTGAGGATAGATAATACAACATCAGCTTGCTGAGATGGAGGCAGCCTCAATATTGTCCATAAATCTGCAATAGGATCTTCGTCCGATCGCTGATTCTTTAAAAAGTCTTTTATAATCTTTCCTCGAGAGGTTTTTCCAGTCTTCTGCTGTCATAAGTTCCACCTCAGCCGGAAGGTCAAATTCAGGAGTTTTATGGGGTTTTGAATTTTTATTCCATGGACATACATCCTGGCATTTATCGCAACCAAAAGCTCTTCCTTCCAATTTCATAACAAGATCATCCGGAACTTGAGCTTTGGATTCGAGAGTAAGATAAGCTACACATCTTCGTGTATCAATTGTTCTGTTATTGTTTATAGCTCCGGTAGGACATAAATCGATACATAATGTACAGGTACCACAATGATCTTCCTTTTCAGGTTGATCATAATCCAGATCAATATTAGTAACAATGATCCCCAGAAAGAAAAATGATCCGATCTTCTTGTTTATCAACACAGAATGTTTTCCGTACCATCCCAGACCTGCCTCCCTGCCCCAGGCCTTCTCGAGGAGAGGTGCAGAATCGACAAATGATTTC
This sequence comes from Bacteroidales bacterium, assembly GCA_003141415.1. GTDB lineage: Bacteria > Bacteroidota > Bacteroidia > Bacteroidales > VadinHA17 > LD21. The sequence goes on along the minus strand of PLLX01000224.1, from coordinate 23,455 downwards.
CCAGAAGACTCAGGATGAATACTTTTAATGAAATTGAGAATCTTATTGAGTTTTATTTTTATAACATGATGATAATTAATTCCATAGGCATATTTTGAGATCTTCGGGATACCATTCCCGCCCTGCTTTTTCTCAGTAAAATAATTTAACCCGGTAACAATTAGTGATCTTGCACCAGGAACAAGAATTCTGGGATCGATTCTTTTTTCAATATTCTGACCCAGGTATGCCATATCACCGTTCAAACCTGAAACGGTCCAATTTGAAATTATCGCCCGATGTTCATCAAGCGATCTGGCCGGAGCAAAGCCACAGAGATCAAAGCCAATTTCAGCGGCATATTCTTTTAGCAGTACGGAAAAGGTTTTATCAACTGAAGTATTCATCTCATGTAGGTTTAGAGAAATCCCAATTCAAGCTTTGCCTCATCGCTTAACATACTCTTATCCCAAGGAGGATTAAAGGTAAGTTTAAGATCACAATCTTTCACACCTTTTGTACCCCCCACTTTATATTTCACCTCCTCAATAAGTTCCTCCACCATGGGGCAATTAGGTGCAGTCAGAGTCATTGTGATATGTGCAACATGCTCATCATCAATATTGATCTCATAGATAAGGCCCAGATCATAAATATTCACAGGGATTTCCGGATCATATATGCTCTTCAGCACTTCTCCAATCCTGGTTTCAATTTCCAATTGTTCAGTAGGGTCCATTTAATTACCATATTTATTTTTTGCATTATAAGCCATCGCATACAACTTCATCTGACGCACCATTGATAGCAATCCGTTGGAACGGGTCGGAGAAAGATTTTGCCTTAGTCCTATCTTATCAATAAAATACAGATCGGTAGATATTATTTCACCCGGCGACCGGTTTGACAATACTTTTATCAGAAGAGCTACAATACCCCTGGTTATTATTGCATCACTATCGGCAGTGAAAGTTATCAGTTTGCCATCATATTCAGGATGTAGCCAGACCTTCGATTGACAACCTTCAATAAGAAAATCCTTTATTTTATACTTCGGATCAATAACAGGCAATTCTTTCCCAAGATCAATCAGAAGATTATACTTATCCATCCAGTCGTCAAACAAAGAAAACTCCTCAATAATATTATCCTGTACTTCTTTAATTGTCATATAATTTTTTTAGGCAAACATGCTTTTCACTTTTTCAATTCCGTCAGCAAGGGTGTCAATCTCCTCTTTTGTATTATAAAAACAGAGTGAAGCCCGCACCGTACCATCAATACCATAACTGTCCATTACCGGCTGGGCACAGTGAGTTCCGGTTCTGACGGCTATCCCCATCTTATCAAGAATCATACCTGTGTCATACTGATGTATATTTTTAATTTGAAACGAAATTGTCGAAATCTTCCTGTCAGAGGTCCCATAAATTTTTACTCCATTTATTGCTGATAATCTATTGGTTGCATATGAAAGAAGTTCTTTTTCCCTGGAGCCAATGTTCTCCCTTCCGATATTTAAAACATAATCAAGTGCGCTTGCCAGGCCAATAGCTGCTGGATAATTCATCGTACCTGCTTCAAATTTAAAAGGTAAGTCATTATACGTGGTTTTTTCAAAAGTAACTTTATCTACCATATCTCCACCACCCTGAAAAGGAGGCAATTCGGAAAGCCATTTCTCTTTACCGTATAATATACCGATTCCATTAGGACCATATATTTTGTGACCAGAGAAAACATAAAAATCACTGTCCATTTCTTTTACATCGACAATTCCATGTTGAATTCCCTGAGCTCCATCGATTAGGACCGGAACATTGGCAGAATGTGCCGCATCAATAATCTCGCTTACAGGAAGAACTGTTCCCAAAGCATTAGATGCCTGTGTAACAGATACCAGTCGGGTCTTAGTTGAGAGCAGCTTATAATATTCCTCCAGGATTATTTCGCCTTTATTATTTATAGGTATAACACGCAAAACAGCTCCTTTCCTTTCGCACATCATCTGCCATGGTACAATGTTGGCATGGTGTTCCAGCCGGCTGAGGATTATCTCATCACCTGGTTTAATATATCGTTCACCGAAGGAGAAAGCAATTCCATTGATTGAACCAGTTGTTCCGGAAGTGAAGACTATCTCTTCTCTTTTCTCAGCGTTTATGAATGACCTTACTTTTTCCCTGGCTTTCTCGTATGCTTCAGATGACATATCGCTTAAATAGTGCACTCCCCTGTGAATATTACCATTGTACGACTTATATACCTCATCCACTGCATCAAGAACACACTGTGGTTTTTGAGTAGTTGCCCCGTTGTCGAAATAAACAAGTGGCTTGTCATAAACTTTTCTGTTCAGAATTGGAAAATCGGCCCTTATTTCTGCTATATCTTTCATTGAATGTTAGGTTACATACACTTTACCATACAACTGGCACACCTCGAAAGTTCACCTTTCAAACGTTGCATAACCAGGTTGTCCATCCTTTCCCGAAGCGGTTCAATTTTAATATTCTGAATTACTTCGTGAGCGAAACCGAACATCAGCATAAGTCTGGCCTCCCGCTTATTTATTCCCCGTGACTGAAGATAAAACAATGCATCGTCGTCGAGCTGGCCAATCGTAGCACCATGACTACATTTGACATCATCTGCAAAAATCTCGAGTTGCGGTTTGGTATCCATCTTTGTATCGTCAGTAAGAAGGATATTATTATTCTTCTGGTAAGCCAGGGTGCCCTGGGCATCGGGCCTGACAAGGATACGACCATTGAAGGCTCCGGTTGACATATCATCAAGAACTCCTTTAAACAACTGATTACTTGTGCAATGAGGAAAAGCATGATCAACATTTACAAAATTATCGATATGCTGCCATTTATCTGCAAGGAATAACCCGTACGAATAGCTCTCTGCACCCTCGCCTCCAAGGTAATGATATGTATTGTTTCGTATAAGGCCACCGTGAAGGGTTATATTATTTGAAGAGGTAACACTGTTTTTCTCCTGATGAATAAATGTACTGGTTATCTTACAGGCATTATTATGCTCATTCTGTACTCTTATAATGTCGAAATGAGCATTTTCACCAACAAATACCTCAGTAACAGCATTTGTCAGAAACTTCTGTGGTGAGAGTGTGTGGTCACATATTATTATGGAGAAGTTTGAATTTTTCTCTGCAATTATAAGATTCCTATGCTGATTGAAAGTATCGTCATCTGATTGAACAAGGTTTACAACCTGGACAGGTCTGGTCATATGTACACCTTCAGGGATATAAACAAATACTCCGTCAGAAGCCATCGCGGTATTCAGATGAATGAGACCATCTGTTTCGCTCTTTGCATATTTGCCATAATTCTTTTCAAATATGTCTGAGAATTGTACTGCAGCTGCATTGAGACTTCCGATCCATACTCCACTTGGCAGTTGACGAAGTTTCTCATTTAGAGTAGGATAAAATCCATTCAGTAAAACCACCCCATAAGCATCAAGATCAGTTACCTCACAACGAAACTCTTCAGCTTTGATAAAATCTGCCGGAACCGGCATAAAATAATTCTCGTAATCATGGTCAAAAAAGATGTTGAGATTGGTATATTTATAGGCCTCATCCTTCTTTGAGGGAATTCCCAATTTACTGAATTTCTCAAACGCGGGAGCCCTGAAAGAATTAATAAATGGAGAAGATATACCGGAAATCTTGTTAATATTATCCTTATAAAGTCCCAGATACTTTTCTGTTATTTCAGATTTTTCCTTCATGTCGTTACATTATTTTCAATCTCTTTTTTGATCCAGTCGTATCCCTTTTCTTCAAGCTCCAGTGCGAGTTCTTTTCCGGCTGTCTTCACAATCCTTCCATCGTAAAGAACATGAACTACATCAGGTACAATAAAATCGAGTAGTCTTTGGTAATGAGTAATAACGATGAAGGAATTATCGGGGCGCTTAAGTTTATTGACTCCATTGGCCACAATACGCAAAGCATCTATATCGAGGCCGGAATCAGTTTCATCGAGTATAGCCAGTTTTGGTTCAAGCATCGCCATCTGGAAAATCTCATTCTTCTTCTTTTCTCCACCTGAGAATCCCTCATTTACAGATCTGTTAGCAAGTTTCGAATCGATTTCAACCAGCTCTTTTTTCTCGCGCATCATTTTAAGAAAATCAGAGGCTGAAAGAGGATCAAGGCCTTTATGTTTACGATGTTCATTAACAGCCGTTTTCATGAAATTTACCATGCTCACTCCGGGAATTTCGATGGGGTATTGAAATCCGAGGAATATTCCCTCCTTTGCCCGGTCTTCTGCTGTCATTTCGAGCAGGTTCTTCCCTAAATATGTTACAGTCCCTTCGGTTATTTCAATATCTTCACGTCCCGCAAGGACTGCTGCCAGAGTACTCTTTCCAGATCCGTTTGGACCCATGATAGCATGAATCTCTCCGGGCTTAATATCAAGACTTATTCCTTTTAAAATACTTTTACCCTCGATTGAGGCTTTTAAATTATTAATAATCAGCATGATAATATATAATTATTAATTTGTATTCTATCCTACACTGCCTTCAAGGCTTATCTGGAGAAGCTTCTGAGCTTCAACGGCAAATTCCATAGGCAGTTTATTAATTACCTCGCGTGCATACCCATTAACGATTAGTCCTATTGCATCTTCAGTTGAAATACCTCTCTGGTTGCAGTAAAAAATCTGATCCTCTCCGATTTTGGAAGTTGTTGCTTCGTGTTCAACAATAGCGGTCGAGTTATCAACCTCAAGGTAAGGGAAGGTATGGGCCCCGCATTTATCGCCAAGCAATAAGGAATCACATTGAGAATAATTCCTGGCATTTGTTGCATTCTTTAAAACCTTTACAAGTCCCCTGTAGCTGTTCTGACCATGACCAGCTGAAATTCCTTTTGAAACGATAGTGCTCCTGGTATTCTTGCCGATATGAGTCATTTTAGTTCCGGTGTCAGCCTGCTGGTAATTGTTTGTAACGGCAACCGAATAAAATTCACCGACGGAATTATCGCCACGTAAAATGCACGACGGATATTTCCAAGTTATTGCAGATCCTGTTTCGATCTGGGTCCATGATATTTTTGAGCTTTCTCCTTTGCACATTCCTCTTTTAGTTACAAAATTGTAAACTCCGCCTTTCCCTTCCTTGTCGCCAGGATACCAATTCTGAACAGTTGAGTATTTCACTTCGGCATTTTTTTCAGCTACTATTTCAACAATTGCTGCGTGCAGCTGATTCTCGTCCCTGGAGGGTGCAGTACATCCTTCAAGATAGCTTACATAGCTTTCTTCATCAGCAATCAAAAGTGTCCGCTCAAACTGACCTGTATTTGCCGAGTTGATTCTGAAATAGGTTGAAAGCTCCATCGGGCACCTTATCCCTTTTGGAATATAACAGAATGAACCATCGCTGAAGACAGCTGAGTTTAGTGTCGCAAAAAAATTATCGGTATATGGAACTACAGAGCCCATATATCTTTTTACCAGATCGGGATACTCTTTCACTGCATCACTGAATGAACAGAAAATAATTCCCATTTCAGCCAGTGTTTCCTTGAACGTTGTTTTGATCGAGACGCTGTCAATCACAGCATCAACTGCAACGCCCGCAAGATGCTTTTGTTCCTGAAGCGGAATACCCAGCTTATCAAAAGTCTTTTTAAGTTCGGGATCAATATCATCAATACTGTTAAGATTCTTTCTCTCTTTAGGAGCTGCATAGAAAATAATATCCTGATAATTAATCGGAGCTATTTTAAGATTCGGCCATGTTGGCATTTTCATTGTCAACCAATGGCGATATGACTTCAGGCGAAAATCTAGTAACCACTCCGGTTCATTTTTCTTCACTGAAATAAGCCTCACTACATCCTCATTCAGGCCTTTTGGGATCCTGTCCATTTCAATATCGGAATAGAACCCATATTTGTATTCGCTTGTGGTTACATCACTTATTATTTTATCCTGATCTTTTTCCATTTTGTTTTTATTATCGAGTCATTAACCTCCAAAAAGGTAAACAAATTGAAATTAGTATAGTTAACCAGCTAGTTGATTTTCTTCGTTTACCCCGGCCTTACTTTGCTTCGCTGAAGCTACGCGAAAGCGAAGAGGGGAGCGAAGAAAATCAATTTACTCCCCGAGAAGGGACTTTAGAAATCAGAATTAAGATCCTTTTAAATCAGAATGCAGATTTATAACTTAGTTCTTCAATCGCTGTTCATTTGTTCTTTATTCTTAATTCCTTTCTCGTTAAGCCCCCCTTGGGGGGTTTGGGGGTATAAAGTATCTAATCAATAATTGTTCCATTAATTGTATTTAATCTAAATAAACATACAAAAATATAAAAAAATAGGATTTGAAGAAGGATTCCCTGGCAAAATCTGTATAAAATGACAAAGGGAGGAAGAGACAATGAGACATAGTAACAAAGAGACTTCTTCCGTGTGTTGTGAGTCGTGAGTCTTACGGCTTAAGAGGCTAAGAGAAGAAGTTATGGAGAGACTATTTGCTTTCCTTATATTCTTTTATCAGTGATTGGAAGATCTCTTTTACGGAAGATATTTTAGTTGCCCTGAAAGCATTTGCCCCTGCAAAAGCATACCCATTCTCAAAATTGCCTTTTAATGCATTAATAAGAGCAACAATAATACAGTACGGACTTTTAGATATATCACATGTCTTGATGCATTTGAAAGGACATTTTTTTGGCTGTTTTTTACCCTCCCTGACTTTGGTGATAAAATTGCTAAGGATTGCCCTTCCAGGCATACCAACCGGACTTTTAATAATCTCAATATCCGAGCTCTCAGCGTCGATATATGCTTGCTTGAATGCAGCTGAAGCATCACATTCATCGGTTGTCACAAAACGGGTGCCCATCTGAACTCCGGAAGCTCCCAGATTAAGGATCTTATGTATATCTTCACCGGTATAAATTCCTCCAGCTGCTATGAGCGGAATTTTTTGACCATATTTATCTTCAAATATTTTCAATTCACTTACAATTTCCAAAACAAGCTTCTCAAGACAATAATCATTATCGAAGATCTGCTCCTCTTTAAAACCCAGATGTCCACCTGCTTTTGGTCCTTCTACAATAACTGCATCGGGAAGATAATTGTAATTAGTTTTCCACTTTTCACATATTATCTTGGTTGCCCTTGCTGATGATACAATCGGTATCAGTTTTGTTGTACTGTCTTTCTTTAAAAAAGATGGCAGGTCAAGCGGAAGTCCTGCCCCGGCTGTTATTAAATCAACTTTTTCAGAGATAGCTGTTTTAATCATATCGGTGAAATTGGTCATGGCAACCATAACATTTACACCAATAACACCTAAGGTTTTTTCACGCGCCTTGCGTATCTCTTCTTTAAGACCAAATATGCTGGCTTCGAGAAAATCAGATGAAAAATCCTTGTATAAAAGTCCGAGTCCGGCACTTGATATTACACCTACTCCACCTTCATTAGCAACTGCGGAAGCGAGTCCTGAAAGAGAAATCCCTACTCCCATTCCACCTTGTATAATTGGTATCGCTATTGCCAGGTTCCCAATTCTTAGTCCCTTCATTGTGATTTAAAAATATTGACTAAAGGTAGACTAATTAACCGATCTGGTGCAGAAAAAGGCATATTTAACATATATTAATGGATTAAGGCACAACGGCACTATGGCGTTAAGGTGCCAGACTACCGCATGCGCCATCGCTCATGCTGGCCCCTCCGTTGGGAAGGTCGGGAAGGAGGTTATTAAGATTAAGAGTTGCCTGTATCTTCTGCTTAAATAAAAGTTTTACCTTTAAGCTGATAAATTAAGATTCATGTTATGAAAAAAATATTTATTATATCAATATTCATTATATCAGCTCTTTTCAGTCTTACAGCACAGACTGAGAAGGAGATAAAAGCTGAAATAAAGCATGTTACGGTATTCCCCGACAGGGCCCAGATTGATCATGAAACATCTGTTTCACTCTTACCCGGAAAAAGTGTTCTCAAACTTTCAGGACTTTCACCGTACATCGATGTTCAAAGCATTCAGGTTAAAGGTTTTGGAGAGTTTACAATCCTTTCTGTAAATCAACAAAATAATTATCTGCAGAATCTTGAAGACTCTCCGGAAGTTAAAAGTATCAGGAGTCAGATTGAGACCCTCCAGACTAAAGTCGAAGATGAAACTGCTGCTTTAAGCACTTTACAGGAAAAAGAAGATTTCCTTGTAGCAAACAGAGCTATTCTCATTAAGGAAACAACATTTTCTCTCGAGCAGCTAAAGAATGTCATGGATCTGTATACCAATAATATGGATCAGATAACAACGACAAGATTAAAAAAACAAAGACTGATAAAGGATTATAATAAACAGATTTCAGCGCTTCAGAAACAAATAGCCGATAAGCTTGGCAGACAGCAACTTCCTTCGGGCGAAATTCTGGTTTCCGTTACAACGGAAAAACAGGTTACCGGAAAACTTACTTTCAGTTATGTTGTATCAAACGCAGGATGGTATCCTTCATACGACATCAGAGTTGATGACATAAAAAATCCTGTGGTAATATTTTATAAGGCAAATGTTTTTCAGAACTCGGGAGTCGAGTGGAAGGATGTCAAACTGAGTTTTTCAAATGCAACACCATGGGTTGCTGGAGACATTCCAGTTCTGAATCCATGGTTTGTTGATTATTATAATCCTGCACCGGTTTTGTACAAAAGTATGACTTCAGGTGCAAAACGAAGCGAACCTCCAAAGTTGAATGAGGTAGCTGTTATTGCTAATGACAAATCAGAGGGAAAGGCGATTGAAGCCGCATCGGTTTCGGTCCAAAAGCAGGTTGGAGAAACTACGATCACTTTCGACATAGCCGTGCCTTACACAGTCCCTTCGGATGGAAAAATTCAGATGGTAGAAATCCAAAGGATCAGTGCCCCTGCCGATTATAAGTATGTTACAATGCCAAAGCTGTCATCTCTGGCTTATCTTACAGCAAATATCACCGATTGGGCTAAATTAAGTCTTCAGACCGGTGAGGCGACCCTTTATTTCGAAAATTCGTTTGTAGGAAAATCAACTCTGAATGTTAATCAGTTAAAGGATACTCTGACAATCTCGCTGGGAACAGATAATAGTATCCTGGTAAAAAGAGAGAAACGGAAAGATTTCACCAGCAGGAAAGTAATCGGAGCAAACAGAACGGATACTTTTTCATTTTTACTTACCATAAGAAATAATAAATCAAATCCGGTCAAAATCACTCTGAACGATCAGATTCCGGTCTCATCGAATAGCGGTATTAACGTTGACCCCGTTGAACTGACAGGTGGCAAGCTTAACCAGCAGACCGGTGAAATAAATTGGGATCTGGAGATAAAACAACAGGAAATCAAGCAGATAGTGCTTACTTATTCTGTAAAATATCCGAAAGATAAAACTGTTATTCTGGAATGAATCAATAATTATCTGCTATGAATATTTTAGGAAATCTTATCTGGCTAATATTTGGTGGACTTATTATAGCTATTGAGTACTTTATTGGAAGTCTTGTTCTTATGATAACCATCGTCGGTATTCCGTTTGGTATCCAGACACTGAAAATGGCTTCACTTTCATTATGGCCATTTGGACGCGATACCGTTGTTCAAACCAGAGCTTCCGGCTGTCTGTATATTCTAATGAACATAATATGGCTGATCTCCTGTGGCTTGTGGATAGCAATCACTCATGCTATATTCGGTGCTCTGCTTTGCGTAACAATCATCGGTATCCCATTTGGTTTACAGCATTTTAAACTTACTGCAATTGCTTTATCCCCATTTGGAAGAGATATAATAAGCAAATAATCTGAAATTAAGATATCGATAAGCAAAAACACGGTTCCAAAATCTCTTGAAAATCAATTGGTAGCCGAATGGGAAATTAAATTATGATGAAACAATCACTATAATGGACAAATCTGAAAACAGAAAGAGATCAATAGAAGAATTTGGGAAATTTGGCCTTATTACCCATCTCACAAGGAATGTCAAAACTATTAATAAATCAACAATAAACGGTATCGGAGATGATTCTGCTGTTATAGATTCCGGAAAGAACTTAACCCTTGTTTCAACTGACCTTCTTCTGGAAGGGATCCACTTCAACCTGATTTACACTCCACTTAAACATCTTGGATACAAAGCTGTTATCAGGGCTATATCCGATATCTGTGCCATGAATGGAACTCCGGGACAGGTAATGATCGCCCTTGGTATCAGCTCAAAATTCAATGTTGAACAAGTTGAAGATCTCTACGAAGGGATAAGGCTTGCGTGTAAAAAATACGAGGTCGATCTTGCAGGAGGAGATATCACAAGTTCGCTAACCGGAATGACTATTGGAGTCACCGCTGTGGGTACTGTGGAGAAAAAAAATCTTGTTAAAAGAGATGGAGCCAGAGCAAATGATCTTATCTGCGTAACAGGTGATTTCGGTGCATCATACATGGGTCTTCAGCTTCTGGAAAGAGAAAGAAAACTTTTTGTTAAAGAAAAGGTGACCCAACCCGATCTTTCGGGGTTTGAATATGTTATCGGAAGGCAGCTGAAACCGGAAATTCCGGTATCAACATTAACTGAACTAAGGAAAGAAGAAATAAGACCCACTTCGATGATAGATGTTACAGACGGATTAGCTTCCGATCTGCTACATATCTGCAGGTTGTCGGCTACAGGTTGCAGGATCTTCTACAGTAAGGTTCCAATAGATTACGAAACCACAAGGCTTGCTGAAGAATTCAATATAGATCCTATGATCCCGGCGCTTAATGGAGGTGAGGATTACGAAATGCTTTTTACAATTCCGCTTGAGTTGGTTGAAAAGATCAAAATGATAGAGACCGTGAAAGTAATTGGACATATGACCCCATCCGGTTCCGGTAATTATATTGTAGGAGATGATGGTTCGGAAGTTGAGATCTCGGCACAGGGGTGGAAAGAGTAAAAATAGAAATAGTTCTACCTAGCCCTGATAATTCCTCTTTCTGATTTTCTGATGAATTCAAGAATATAATCCCTGTCAGGTGATGATTTGAACTCTTTTTCAACAAAGTCAAGCGCCTGAGAAATATTCATCCCTTTCAGATATATTGCCCTGTATATATCATGAATTTCGTCAATCCGTTCCTTTTCAAACCCTCGTCTTGTCAGTCCGATTGAATTTAATCCGAGGTAAGAAAGAGGGTCTCTGTCAGCTTTTATAAATGGTGGAACATCTATCCGAACCTTCCCGCCACCTCCTATCATTACATGACCTCCGATATGTGCGAACTGGTGAACCATTGTTCCAGCACTGAGAATGGCCCAATCGTCAACGGTGACTTCGCCGGCCAGAGCTGCGGAATTTCCGACAATAACATTGTTTCCGATAAGACAGTCATGCCCGATATGAGAATAAGCCATTAAAAGGCAATTGTTTCCGATAATAGTCCTTCCAACGGCAGCAGTACCCCTGTTAACTGTAACGCACTCCCTTAAAGTTGTGTTGTCTCCAAGTTCAGCTGTAGATTCTTCACCTCTGAACTTAAGATCCTGAGGGATTCCTGATACGACTGCAGATGGGAATATCTTGCAGTACTTTCCGATTCTTGCGCCATCCAAGATAGTTGCATTGGGTCCAACCCATGTTCCTTCGCCAATTATAACATTTCCAGCGATATATGCAAAAGCTTCAACAATTACATCTTTACCAATTTTTGCCTCAGGATGTATAAATGCTAAATTTGAGATCATTAAATCTATTATTTGTTTTTTACTACTTGAGCAGTCATTTCTCCTTCCAGTACGAGTTTGTCCCCAACAAATGCCTGACCAAACATTGTAGCTATTCCTCTCCTAATAACATCAGCAAATTCCATCTTAAGTATCACAGTATCTCCCGGAACTACCTTCTGTTTAAACTTAAGCTTGTCGATTTTAAGAAAATAGGTTGAATATTTTTCAGGTTCCTTAACAGAGCTCAGTACGAGTAGTCCGCCTGTTTGAGCAAGCGCCTCAATCAGCAGCACCCCCGGCATTATAGGTTCATCAGGGAAATGACCCTGAAAGAAAAATTCATTGAATGTAACATTCTTGATTCCTACAATTGAGGATTCATCAAGAGCAATTATTTTATCAACCAGTAAAAAAGGATATCTGTGAGGAAGCCGTTTTTTAATCTCTTCAATCGTAAAAATCGGAGGCTGTGAAGCATCATACACAGGAATATCATGTTTTGAAATAGTTTTTTTCATCTCCTGCCTGATGATTTTTGCCAAACGGGTATTGGCATAATGACCCGGACGTGTAGCAACAATTTTACCTTTTATCGGATGGCCGACAAGGGCCATGTCGCCCATAATATCGAGGAGTTTATGCCTTGCAGGCTCATTTGGATATATCAATTCGGTATTATTAAGTATCCCGGCTGTATGAGTGTTTATACCAGGCCTTTTAAAGAGTTTAGCGATCCGGTCTATTTCAGACTGTTCAACTTCTTTTTCAAGAATTACAATTGAATTGTCGAGATCGCCGCCCTTAATAAGTCCCTTATTATAAAGTGGCTCAAGTTCATGAAAAAACACGAAAGTGCGACTTTTGCTTATCTTTTCTTCAAAGTCATCAATTGAATCAAGTATCGAATATTGGTTTCCCAGAATTTTGGAGTTATAATCGATAAGAACGTTGACGCTGAAATGATCATCGGGATAAACTATCAGATCAACACCAAGTTCCTCGTCAGAAAAGGTGATCTTCTGTTTGACAACGAAATAATTTCTGTCTTCTTTCTGATCAACGATGCCTGCTTCCTTGATTGCTTCAACAAACTTCCATGCAGAACCACCCATTATAGGTGCCTCCGGACCATTTAACTCGATCAGGGCATTATCTACCCGCAGACCGTGAAAAGCGGCCATGACATGTTCAATTGTTGATACGGAAGCATTGTTTTGAACAAGAGTCGTTCCCCTCGAAGTATCTGTAACGTGTTCAGCAAGAGCATCAATTAAAGGTTTTCCGGGAAGGTCCACTCTGCAGAATTTATACCCATGATTTACCGGAGCAGGTTTAAATGTGATTGTTACACTATTTCCTGTATGCAGCCCTTTCCCGGTAAGGCTTATTTCTTTTGCAAGCGTCCTTTGTTTTTCACTCATCAGTGCTAATTATTAATTTTAAAATCCGGGTACAAAAAAAATAAAAATATTTTGAACAATCCAGAAATTTTTCCTTTAACTGAATTTAAAACGACCTATTCATACCCGAATCCGAAACAAAACTACTTCTTTTTAAGAGACTCTATCTGTTTTTCCAGTGAATCAATTTTTACCTTCATCTCAGGTAATTTTTTAAAAATTACTGAAGATCGGAGAAACTGTTTCAATTCTATTGCCGGGGAACCAAGGATCACTGTGTTTTCTTCTTTTACATCACCAAGAATTCCACCCTGTGCTCCTATCTTTGTCCCATTGGCAATTTTTATATGTCCTGCAAGACCAACCTGTCCGCCAAACATGCAATTCTTCCCGACTTTTGTTGATCCGGAAATTCCTGTCTGAGCAGCCATAACTGAATTTTCGCCCACTTCAACATTATGGCCAATCTGTATAAGATTATCAAGTTTAACACCTTGCCGGATTATTGTCGAGCCCATAGTTGCACGATCAATTGTAACATTAGCACCGATTTCAACGTGATCCTCCAGAACAACATTCCCTAACTGAGGGATCTTCATAAATTCACTGTCACTCTGGGGAGCAAATCCGAATCCATCGCTTCCGATAACCGTACCCGCATGAATGATACAACCTTCACCAAGAATGCAATCGTGATAAATCTTTACTCCGGGGTTGACTGTACAGTTATTCCCAAGTTTGGAATTGTCGCCAATATAAACCTGAGGATATACTGAACATCCATCACCTATGACACAATTCTCACCTATATAGGTATATGGCCCGATGAAAACATCGGAACCGATTTTTGCCGTAGGTTCAATAATTGCGGTAGGATGAATTCCTTTCTTTCGGGGTCTGGCCTGATCTACCAGACGCAGAAGTGATGCAAATGCCTCATATGAATTTTCCACCTTTATGAGTGTGGCACCAATCGTGGCTGAAGGCACAAAACTTTTATTAACAAGAACAACAGATGACTTTGTCTCGTAAATATAGTGCTCATATTTCGGATTGGCAAGGAATGACAAAGCTCCACTCTGCCCCTCTTCAATTTTAGCAATTGTATTTACTTTAATATCGGGGTTGCCGACTATCTCACCATTTAAAAATCCTGCGATTGTTGCAGCAGTAAATTCCATAACATTAAGATTTTAATTATCGACATTCTTTTGGATAACAAAGGAAGTATTTAGTTATTTTCTCCGAGAGAAATCTGTGGTCAAACATATCTGAAACAGCGGAAATGTCAGCTGTTTTTCCACTTTTAAGAAGAATTTTAACTACCGGAGCATCAGGTGTATAAGCCAGGTTTGAAATACTGTTTGTAAAAACATAATATTCTTCTAACCCCGTATCAAAATTTATAAGTTTCTTCGCCTGGTTACCCAGGTCATTTACCCTTTTCACCGGGAAAGGATCATTCTGCAACTCAATAGCGAAAAGATCTCTTCGTAACAATCTGCCAGATAAATCTGCAAGTACTTTATCAGAATGATCAGCCCAGTATTTTGCTGAGACCAGAATATCAGAATCATCGAGTCTTGTAAAATTTGATGCAATCATTCCCGGAGTAAATTTTTCGTCATCTGTGAGATCGGAATGACCAATATTATTGTAGAGGAAGAACCTGAGGGCCGGAGTGGTATATAAATCATGCCCTCCATTGGCAATTTCTTTAGCCCGCTTAAGAATATTTACCAGGAGACTTTCGGAGGAAAGCACCGTCTTATGCATATAAACCTGCCAGTACATAAGGCGACGGGCAATAAGAAATTTTTCAAGTGAATAGATCCCTTTTTCATCTACAACCAGACTATCGTCCACAACATTAAGCATCCTTATTATCCTGTCCGATCCTACTGATCCTTCAATAACTCCTGTGAAAAAGCTATCCCTCCTCAAATAATCAAGCCTGTCCATATCCATCTGACCGGAAATAAGTTCATGCAGAAATTTTCTGGAATAGGTCCCATTGAAGATTTCAATTGCAAGGTCGAGTTTACCATTATATTTTTCATTCAGTTTTCTCATCAGCAAAAGAGAAATATCTTCATGTGTAATTCCGCTAATTATAGAATTTTCAAGTGCGTGCGAAAAAGGACCATGTCCGACATCATGCAGAAGTATCGCTATAAGAGTAGCTTCCTCTTCAGCAGGTGAAATTATGACTCCCTTGCCTTTTAGCGTGGCAATAGCCATATTCATAAGATGCAATGCTCCCAATCCATGCTGAAATCTGCTGTGAGTAGCACCGGGATATACAAAACTTGTCAGGCCTAGCTGTTTAATATTCCGCAATCTCTGGAACCATGGATGTTCGATGAGGTCAAAAACAAAATCTCCCGGGATGCTTATAAAACCATAAACAGGATCATTAATTATTTTTCGCTTATTTGTCAGATAAACCACCTGGAAATTTTTATCTACAAAAATAGGAATTAGTTTTACAATGTTGTTATGCCGGTATCAATTCAGAGGGCTCTCAGGTGTACCATATTTCTGTTTTGAAAATAAATTAAAAATTCAAAGCATGGAATATTCGGATTAAAAGAAGGGTCTATATGTTGGTGTTTCCCTTTATTAAAAAGGATAACAAAATGAAGATTTATGAAAATTGAAATTCAGAATCTGAATCAAATATACCCTAATGGTAATCACGCCCTAAAGAATATAAATCTTGAATTCAGCACCGGTATGTTTGGTCTGCTGGGTCCGAATGGAGCAGGTAAGTCAAGCCTCATGCGGATATTGGTAACCCTTATGAAACCAACTTCAGGCTTGGTAATGGTCGATGGTCAGGATATTCAAAAACACAGAAAAGAAGTCAGAAGTATGCTTGGGTATCTTCCCCAGGATTTCAGATTTTTTACGGCACTTAAAACGTGGGAGTTTCTTGATTATGCCGGGTCGCTGGCAGGATTAAGAAACAGAAAGGAAAGAATGATTGAGGTCGACAGATTGCTTGAACAGGTCGGCCTACTTGAAGCACGTGACAGGCGCGCAAACAAATTATCCGGTGGTATGAAACGCCGGTTAGGTATTGCACAAGCTCTTATTGGTAATCCAAAGATCATAATTGTTGATGAACCAACGACGGGTCTTGATCCTGACGAAAGAATAAAATTCAGAAATGTGCTTTCCCAGTTAAGCCAGCATGATGTAATAATTATTCTTTCAACTCATATTGTCGGTGATATTTCTTCAACCTGTCAGGGAATGGCGCTTCTCAACAGAGGAGAATTGGTTTACTACGGATCTCCTGAGAATCTGATCAAACATGCTGAAGGTCATGTCTTCAAACTTAATCTGACGCCAGTTGAATATGAAAAGGTAAAAGAAATTTATAATGTTATTTCTACAATACCAAATGAGACCGGATGGGAAGTCCAGATTGTTTCAGATGATCCGCCTGATTATAATGCAATAAGCATAGATCCTAATATTGAACATGCATACGTATATTATATGGAACATAAACTCCGGACAAGCTTAATTGATTAATAAGAATAGTTTGGATATGGCATCTCTGTCGAATATCAAAACAGTTGCCAGGTACGAGGCAAAAACTCTGAGGCGGAGTTGGTTCTTCCGCCTTTTCTCTATTGGTTCCATGTTCATATTTACAATTATGAACATAGGAATGTTCTCACCTGTCGGAAATGAAGGATGGGAGGTAATCTCGATCCCCTCCTCGCTTCCCCTTATCAACCTGTACCTTCTTAATATTGCTCAGGCAATTGTGGTAATATTCCTGGCTGCGGACTTCCTGAAACGCGATAAAAAACTTGATACCAACGAAGTTCTTTATACAAGGTCGATGTCAAATTTTGAATATGTGATCGGAAAATCGTGGGGAATTCTAAGATTGTTCCTAAGCCTGAACCTACTGATACTTGCAATATGCCTGGTAATTAATATCATTTCAAAGAGCATGTCGATAAACATTTCTGCATACTTGTATTATCTTCTCATTATCAGTGTACCGACAATTATTTTCAGCCTGGGATTGTCTTTCACTCTTATGTCCATTATTAAAAAACCAGGCAATAACATTTCTTATTCTTCTTGGCTATGCAGCTCTGGATATTTTCTATCTCTATTTCAAAGCAGGATCTGATTTTCGATTATATGGCGTTCGGACTTACCGGTATTTAAGTCCGGCATAATAGGATTTGACAATTTAAATGAAATAATCAATCAGAGACTTATCTATCTTTTTGCCGGACTCTCCCTGATTATGTCAACAATTTTGTTATTTAAGACGATTACCACAATCGAGGGTTCACAGAATCCTGACTATAATACTGTTGTTCGTTTTTCTGGCAGGTTCGGTAATCTGTTCTATTAATACTTACTCAACATATAAAAAAGGAGTAACCGACAAAAGACTGGCAATAGAGACGAGCAGAGAGTTTGAAAATAAAAAATTTGCGAGCGTAACAAATGCTTCGATAGAATTTATTCACAGGGGAAATTCGTTTGAGGCAACCAGCAGTTTTGGAAATTTCAAATGACAATAGTGATCCCCATCAGTCAGTATTACTTTTCTCTTAATCCTTCACTGACTGTTTCAAGAATATCTTCGAATGGATAAAGATCTGAATTTCAAAAGAATAAATCAAATTATCGAAATAAATCCCGGGAAAGATCCTTAATCCCGGAGATAGTGATAAGATAGAGTTTGTTTATTCAGGAAGTATCAACGAATCATTCTGTTATCCAAATTATAATGATAATATCAAGGAGAATCCGTATAAAATTTCCATGGTTAATGTGAACAAGCGGCAAGCATTTCTTACAAAGGAATATGTTCTGCTTACTCCTGAGACTAATTGGTATCCGGTTGCCGGACTTAATTACTACCCGTCCAATCCTGCACAGATAAAGATTGATTTTACTAATTATTCCCTCAAAGTAAAAAACGAGAATAATCTGGTACCGGTTTCACAAGGGATAATGAGTAAAATTGATGGATACTATATATTTAAACCTGAATCTCCGCTTACTGGGCTGACACTGGCAATAGGTAATTATGAGACTGATAAAATAAAGGTTGATTCTGTTGAATATATATCATATCATTTCCCCGGCAATGATTATTATAAGAAGGACCTCAAAGCACTTAAAGACACTCTCCCTTTGCTTATTTCGGGTTTGATGAAAGATCTTGAATCAAACTTCTCAACAAAATATCCTTTCAAAACACTTAGTCTGCTTGAGGTCCCTGTTCAATTTCATTCTTATCCGAAGGAAAGCACTCAAACACGTGCAGAGGTACAGCCATCAATGGTTCTTCTACCTGAAAGACTTTCCACACTGAACCAGGCCGGTTTCTTTAAGCAATTCATGCAGCAGAAGAAAAGGATGACACGCAATGGACAGGTTATTACAGATAAAGAGCTGCAGGTCAGGATCTTTAATAGCTTCATGAGAAGCACTTTCATAAGCGGTGAGAATTTCAGGTTTATTAACGGGATTGCTGCAAACGAACCAACCCGATATCTTCTGGGTCCAAGCTTTTACTTTTTTAAGAATAATTTTTATTCGTCAGAATATCCGGTTATTAATGCAATTTTCGAATCTCATCTTCAGAAGGTTAATTCTCCGGGGACTTCAGGTTTTCAGGCTATGTCGGGCACTCTCTCTGAAAATGACAGAGCAAATCTCATCCTGAAAAACCAGAGTTTTAAAGACCTGCTCGTAAAAAATCCTGGCGGAGATACCTTAAAGAATGTTTTAACAATTAAGGGTGACTATTTCTTTAACCTCCTCAGATCAAAAACTGGTATTGATGAATTTAAGGATTGGTTTACAAAATACATTGATGATCACAGGTTTAAAAGAGTTGATATACTAAAATTCAATGATGAAATTAAAAATAAGTTCAGCTTTGAGTTTTATCCATTTCTGTATGACTGGTTCAACGGAAAGGAACAACCCGGATTCCTGTTCACAAATCTGGTAGCTAACGAAATTGTAATCAATGAAAGATCAAGATACCAGGTCACCTTTGTTGCATCCAACCAGGAAACTACAGGTGGGTTATTCAATGTATCATTTCGTACCGGAGGAGGTCGCGGAGGCGGAGGTAGTGGACGTGGCGGCGGAGGTTTTGGAGGTAGTGGATTTGGAGGTGGCGGAGGAACATTCCAGATAGCTGGGCAGGGACGTGGTCAGATATCCGTACAGGGACGTGGCATGGAAGCGGCCGATATATCTAAAATTGTCTATTTAGGACCTCATGAAACGAAAAGAGTCGGCATTGTACTTGATGCACAGCCGAGAGCAATGATGATCAATACTCTCTTTGCAAAAAATATTCCAGGTGAAATCACACTTCCCATTGATGAAATAATCAAGTCTAAAGATGCTACCAGGGAATTCTCAGGAGAAGAGATAGTCTCTTCAGATCCGCCGGATACTGATCAATTTAGTATAATAGTTGACAACGAGGATGCTGGTTTTAAAGTCACCAGACAGAACACAGAGAACAAGCTGAAAAAACTTCTGGGAATTCAAAATAAGAATGGAACAACCTATCAGCAGGTGAGTATGATGAGTATTCCAACATACTGGCAACCTGTTGTCCAGTCAGCATTTTATGGAAAATATGTCCGCTCTGCCGTATACACAAAAAGTGGTAAAGGAGACAAATCCCTTACATGGATTGCAGCTATCGACAAACCAGGTTATTACGATATTTTCTGTTTTATAGGCAAATCTGCCGATAGAATGATGATCAGAGCCGGAGGTTTCGGAGGAGGCGCCAGAACAGGGGGAGCACAGGGACCAGGTGGGGCCGGTGGCACGGGAAAAGATGTCAACAGATCTCCTTTACAGCCTTACAAAGAATTCCACTATCGGATCTATCATGAAGGGGGTAGCGAGGAGATATCTCTTGATTATGAGAATGCTGAGAACGGCTGGAACAAACTTGGAACCTATTACCTCACTGCCGACACCGCAAAAGTTGTTCTTTCAAACCTATCAACCGGAAGGGCCGTTATTGGAGATGCAATAAAATGGATAAGGCAGAAGTAGAAGGGGAATTGTCAAAAGGCAAAATGCAAAAGTAAAAAGTAAAAAGGTGAAAGTAAAATCAGAGTTTAAATTATAATAGAATGGAAAAACAATTTGATATTAAAATATGGATTGTTCCGGTAATTGTAGTATTTATTAATCTGTTGACATTCAAAGGATTTTCCCAGACTGGAGTTACTCTGGAACAGGCTCTCTCTACAGCTGAATCAAACAGCCCGACTATACTAAAGACAAGGCTTAGTCTCATCAGAAGCCAGGAAAACCTTAATGCCCAGAATGATGCATTAAAATCAAAATTTGCTTTGTCTGTAAATCCTGTAACCTATTCCCAGGATAGGGCGTTCAATAGCAGTTTTTCTGACTTTAACACTACGAAGGATCTGCAGAGTTCCGGTTCATTTACGGTTGTCCAGCCTTTTTTACCGACTGATGCAACTATCACTCTTAGTGACAATTTTAGTTATACCAATAATATCTATAATGAAAAATTCCCTATTGCCGGAGTAGCATATAATAATGATCTTTCTGTTCAATTAAATCAGCCTTTATTCACCTATAACCATACCAAACTCAATCTCAAAACGCTCCAGTTGCAACTTGAGACTGCTCAGCTTAATTATGCAATACAGCTTCTGTCAATGGAACAAAGCGTTTCCCAGGCATTTTATGCGGTTTATCAGGCGCAACAAAGCATGGATATTTCAAACCAGGCTTTTCAGGATATGAGGAAAAGTTATGAAATAACAAAGAATAAAGCTGATGCCGGAATTTCAGCTCAGTCAGAAAAGTTTCAGGCTGAGTTGAACCTTGCAACAACAAAGTCGGATTATGAGAACAAGCAGGTTGCTTTTGAAAACTCCAAGGATGCATTTAAAAACATGATAGGAATGAGTTTATACGATGATATTATTGTAATACCAAATATCGCAGTGGATACTACTGTAAAAATCAATATAGCATTTGCAATTGATCAGGGGCTCGCAACAAGGATGGAAATAAGGGAAAGTAGTATAAACATTGAAACAGCAGAGCTTAATCTTATTCAAACTAAGGCACTTAATGAATTCCATGGAAACCTTGCCCTTTCATTTGGATATAATGGAAATAATAAAAAATTAAAAAATATATACACTGACCCAATAGATAATGAAAATATAGCCTTATCCTTTCAGATTCCTGTATGGGATTGGGGAGAAGAAAAAGCAAGAATTAAGGCAAGCGAGGCTACTATTGAGTCGAGCAAAATTGATCTCGGGGTTGAAGAGAACAGTATAATCTTATCTATAAGACAGAGTTACAGAAATCTTAAAAATCTCATAAATCAGATAGAGATCGCACGTCAGTCGGTCAATAATGCACAACTTACATATGATTTAAACCTTGAAAAGTATAAAAACGGGGACCTGACAGGAATGGATCTGAGTATTTATGAGAACCAGCTCTCTCAAAACAAGCTTAATTACACAAATTCTTTAATATCTTATAAACTCGAACTTCTGAATTTAAAAATACTGACACTTTACGACTTTGAAAAGAAACAACCGGTTATCCCGGTGAAGACGTTAAAATATTAAAAATAAATCACATATGAAAAGAAGTTTATTCCCGATATTAGCTATTGCCTTTGTGGCTATCAGCTGCAATAACAAGAATCAGAATCTTAATGCCGATGTTGAAATTCCTGTTTCTGTACAGGATGCCACTCTAAAATCAATTGAAGAATATGTAAGTACGTCAGGAACAACTTATCCGATAGGTGAGATTCTGGTAAAATCGGAAATTACCGCCAATTATTTTCTTGAAAAAAATCCACGGACCGGAAAAGCTTGGCAGTTAAATGATAAAGTCATAAGTGGTGATCTGATAGCCAGATTAGAAGATCAACAATATATCAATGATATTAAACTTGAAACTACTCAGCTTAATCTCGAACTCACAGAGAGTCAGCTTACTCAACAGCAATCACTTTATCAAAAGGGAGGGGTCACTCTTTTTGATCTTAAAACTGCAGAAATCAATAAAGCGAATGCCAAAACAGCCCTGGTAAGTGCCAATCTTTCGATGGCAAAGACCAGGATTATTGCTCCTATAGGCGGCGTAATAGTAGAGTTACCATACTATACTCAGGGGACCAGGGTTAATACAGGTTCAGATATTGTCGAAATAATGGACTATCAGATGATGTATATGAATGTACAGTTACCTGAGAAGTATGTCTCAGTAATAAAACCTGAAGAGGTTGTTAAGCTGACAAATTATACTCTTCCAAAAGACACTATAATAGGGAATATAACACAATTATCACCTGCGATAAATTCTGATACTAGAACTTTCCCCGGAACGATAATGATTCATAATCCAAAATATCTTCTCTTGCCGGGAATGTTCGTGAAGGCAGATATTGTAATAAACCATAAAGACTCTGTTATTGTAATACCTAAAAGTATAATCCTGGCACGGCAGCGAGGTAAAACAATTTTCGTTATCGATCGCGGGGGATTAGCTTCAGAACGGATTATAAGGACCGGTATTGAAAACCTGACTGATGTTGAAGTATCAGGTGGTCTGTCAAAAAATGAACGCTTCGTAACCGTCGGTTTTGAAACACTGAGCACCAGGTCGAAGGTTAAAATAATTAAATAAGAATCATGAACAGGATTGCCCAATTTGCTGTAAAATACCCTGTTACAGTTTTAATGCTTGTACTCGGCATAGTCCTACTTGGGGTTATATCTCTTGGAAAACTGGGAACTGATCTCTTCCCGAACCTTAACAATCCGAAGATATATATTGAGCTCACGGCCGGGGAAAAACCACCGGAAGAAATCGAAAAAAATTATGTCGATCAGATAGAATCACTATGCATGCGACAAAGTGATGTCATCCAGGTATCGTCTGTCTCTCAGGTCGGTTCAGCGGAAATAACAGTTGAATATAGCTGGAACAAAGATATGGATGAGGCTTTTCTTGACTTGCAGAAGGCATTAAACTCTTTCAGCCAGAATTCAGACCTCACCGAGTTTGATATCTCCCAATACGATCCCAATGCATCACCCGTAATGATTGTAGGATTGAAGAATAAGGCAATTACTGACATGGATGAATTAAGGAAAGTTGCAGAGAACTATATCCGGAATGAACTTATCAGAATTGAAGGTATAGCAGATGTGAAACTTACTGGTCAGGAAGAGAGCCAGGTTGTAATTGAAACCAACAAATA
>PLLX01000236.1 GCA_003141415.1 Bacteroidales bacterium | reverse complement strand
CCTTACCCGGACTTGGTACCGTCAAGACAATTCATCGTGACCAGACAACTCCCGTCCACCTACCGGGACTGGCAAAAAACGCGGCACCCCGACACGAACGCCAACTCATTAAACCGCCGGGCTGTTAGATGCCAGAGTTAAATCCTCCCGAATGATTCTGTTAACCGATAAATTCTACAATGATAATTAGAGCCACAAAGAAACTGTTGAACACATCAGGGATTCGTCCAGTTAAGAATCTCAATGATCAAACTATCAAGATGCCTGGGGAGTGGTACGCATCAACAATTTCTTTACATCGCCCCGGTAAACTTGCAATCCATTTTCTGCATTGTCCGACATTTATCTCAATAATTGTTCCTGGCAAATCACTTAATAAAGTTATTCGTTCGCTTACAATTAGAACTAGTGCCTTACTCAGAAGACTTGGTTATTCAAGTCTAGAGCCTTTGTACCAACTCGATTCTAAGCTGGAAGTTTTTGCAACAAATAGTAAAAGTATTCTTGCTTATATAAATCAGATTAAGTCCAACTTAGAGGTTCACTTTGCTCAAGCTTCATCAATAGAATCAATCAATTATGACCAATTGGAAGATATCCATAATGACTGGATCTTTTTTGACAAATTAAATCCTAAAGGCTATTTTATGCCTAAGGACAGGTTAGCTAACTTACTGAAAGATTTTAAAAATTCCGTCAGCTAACACGGTCGGTTTAATTAATTGGCTTCCGCAGCCCGGACAGTTTCTCGATTAACCCTAAAGTCAATGAGAGTAAACCTAAAACCCGCTCTTCAAGCTTCTGCCACCCGGACTGTTCCGTTCTTCCGGGACAGAGTCAGTAGGGCTGGCAGTCTACGCGCATGGTGTCATGGTTTTTGCAAACGCCATCTAGACTATTTCATCGTGCGCCCGGACTCACAATCCTTACCCGGACTTGGTACCATCTAGACTGTTTCATCGTGCACCTGGACTTTTCAGCCATCTGCCAGGACTTGCAAAAACCACGCCACCGCGACGCGGACGGCAACTAACCAAACCGCCGGGCCGTTATGTGGCATAGCGCGTGCAAAACCTGAGACAGTCTACATTAGAGAATTTGTCATGACACAATATTTTCATACATCTATCAGGACTTATAACCAAAACTACTAATATGAAATCAAGAACTTGCCCACATTGTAATTATCAATATTCAATAGCTGAGTATAGAAAACTACTTTTTAAGTTTGTTTTTTCAGGATGGAATTGTAAAAATTGTAACAAGAAACTCACTTTTAATTTCAAGCGAAGAGTTATTGTTGCTTTAGCTTTTGGTAGTCTTTATGTAGCCCTCTTTTCATTAAAGGATGCTATTGGAATGACTCCTCTGAGGTGGGCTGCGTTATTATCGATCTATATCATTGGCTCATTCTATATTTTTACTTTTGACACTTTTAATAAAGCAGAATAAAACTTCAAAACCGGACCAATGCTACGACCACATAACTCGGACGGTTTAATTAATTGCCTTTTGCAACCCGGACTATTTTGTCTCAGCCCCAAGAGTCTATGAGAGAAAAATTTAACCTACTTATAAAATCTTGCATCACCCGGACTGTTCCTGCTACCGAGACAAAGTCAANNGTCATGGTTTTTGCACGCCACCTAGACTATTTTATCGTGACACGGAAATCCTGCCCACTTATCGGGACCACTCCATCTGGACAATTTTATCGTGACACGAAATCTTCATCCATCTATCGGGACTTTGCAAAAACCCATGCCAACCCGGACACAGACGGCAACATAATTAAACCGCCGGGCCGTTAGCACAAATTGGCAGCAAAAAATTGAATTGGCCACCCGCCGTAACTTATTAACTTTCACCATATATTGTATCATTATTAATTCTATCTGGACTTTGCCTCCGCTCAATTTATTTCTAGACAATTTTATAATAACATGACAAATTTGTTCCATCTTGACAATTTTCGTACCCGGCCAATTTCAGTTACTTCAACCGAGACCAACTTGTGCTAACACTTTTTATTTAATTTTGTCTTGACAAAGTAACTCTCAAAGGTTTAGGAAACTCAGCTAAGAATAATTTTAACGAATTATAAAGTCTACAAAATGAAAGAAAAAGACAATTTAATCAGGGTTTATACTTGTGCTAAAAACGAGTCAGCACCAATTGTCGCTACCGCTTAATGAGATAAGATTTCAGACACATCTATCTTGACTGTAACAAAGAAAAATTGGTTTCTTTAAACCAGCCAAGATCATCGTCCGCCTAAAATGAGAGAACCTTACGTTGCTGGATGGACTTTTATTAAAAGTTGCATTTTGTTTAAATAAATTATAGCTTGAGTAAAATACATATTTTGAAAAAGTTAAATTAATAAATAACAAAATGAAAATCATATTTAGAATTTCAGGAGTAATCCTATTAATATATTTAATTCATTCCTGTAAAAAAGATAAACCTCCTATAGTAATAACAACCGATTTGACTGAAATTTCTTTTACAACTGCTATTTTAGGAGGAGAGGTGATAAACGAAGGAGGAGTTCCTGTAGTTTCCAGAGGTGTCTGTTGGAATAATACATTTTCTGACCCAACCATTGCTGACAGTAAAACAATCGAGAGTGGTGGATTAGGATCTTTTACCAGCAATATTACCCAGCTAACTCCAAATACAATGTATTACGTAAGAGCCTATGCAACGAATAGTGTTGGTACAGGGTATGGTATTATTATGTCCTTTACAACACCAATTGAGATAATATTTAATCCTAATCTAACTTATGGAACAGCAGCCGACATATATGGTAATGTGTATAAAACAATTACCATAGGAACTCAAACCTGGATGGCAGAGAACCTTAAAACCACAAAATACAACGATGGAACTTTTATCCCCAATGTAACCGACAATGCAGAATGGAAGGGACTTACTACACCTGCCTATTGCTGGTATAATAATGATGCAGCTACTTATAAAGCTACTTATGGGGCACTTTACAATTGGTACACTGTTAATACAGGCATACTATGCCCCACGGGCTGGCATGTCGCCAGCGATGCAGAATGGCATACTCTGGTATTGTATTTAGATGCCAGTGCTAGCCCTTCTGCTTATGAAAGCCTTACAGCAGGAGGCAAACTGAAAGAAACCGGCACAACCCATTGGGCAAACATAAACACCGAGGCCACCAATGAAAGTGGCTTTACTGCCCTTCCGGGTGGCTACCGTCAAAGTATTGATATGACCGTTGGCATTGGTGGAAAATTCTTCAGCATTGGCGACCTCGGTTACTGGTGGAGTTCTACCAAGACTAATACAGACTATATTGGGGTCCGGGATATGCTCAGCAATTACAGCGGTGTTTATAGACACGATGAGTACGATAAGAAATTTGGCTTTTCTGTTCGCTGTTTGAGGGATTATTAGGCTATTTGTTTGTCTATTTGATTTATTAATTTTTAACCGGGCAAATACCAACTTGTGCTAACTTTTTATTTAATTTTATCTTGACAAAATGACTCTCAAAGGTTTAGGAAACTCAACTAAGAATAGTTTTAACGAATGAAAAAGTCTACAAAATGAATGAAAAAGACAATTTAATCAGGGTTTATTCCGGGACTGAGGTATTGGTATTTATCCTAAAAGACAAATTAGAAGAAAGTGGGATATCAACAACCATCCAAAATGATTCCCATGATAATTTTTTAAGGGGAGTTCCAACAGCGATAGATCTTTATATCCAACAATTTGACTTTGGTAAAGCGAAGCCAATAATCAATGAATTTATTAAGAAAAACAAAAGTTAACACTAGACAAAAGATTACTAAAAAATTGTGCTAACTCGGTCGGTTTAATTAATTGGCTTCGGCAGCCCAGACAACTCCGTAATCGGCCCCAAAAGTCTATGCGAGTAAAATCATATCAACTTATCATATTTTGTGGCACCCGGACTGATCCTGCTGCCGAGACAAAGTCAATAGGGTTGCCGGCCGACGCTCTGGTGCCTTGTTTTTTGCTCGCCATCTGGACTATTTTATCGTGACCCAAAACTCACATCCGTCACCCGGACTTGTTACCGTAAAGACAGTTTAATCGTGACCAGTGGGTGCTCGTCCACCTACCAGGACTTGCAAAAACCACGCCACCGCGACCCTTCGCTAGCGCTCTGGGCAGGCTCCGACGGCAACTAATTAAACCGCCGGGCCGTTATGGTTAATGAAAACATTATCTACACTTTAGGCAGCCTTGAAACACTTACCATAACAGATAAAGCGACGATCTTTCACTGAGACAGATCCTGCCAAATTATATGTACTTTTCACCTAGACAAATTTCGTAAGATATGACCTATCTAAACACTTCAATGGGAAGGACAAAAATCAATCATGAAATCCCTAAATGGGTTATAATCAAAATTGCCAGGATATAGAAGTAATAAAATCCTATATGATTTTTATATTAAAAACATTTCAAAACAAGAAGGGGTAAGCCGAAAAACCAAAGAGTAGGCATTATTTTAAATTTTAAAATTATGAAATCTGGTAGCGTTTTTTTAATTATTTTATTTTCTTTTTTCTGTATCGGTTTAAATGCACAGGTTTTTATTGGAGGAAATTTTGGATTTAATACCACTAATGATAAAACCGTCTATGGCTATACAACATCTGATTACAGTCTTAACCTTTCGCCGATTGTAGGGAAATTTTTGTCTGAAAAATTTGCAACTGGCTTTTCTTTAGATATTTCTATATCCGGAAACACTTCGGGTGTTAATCCGGAAACCATATCTAAATCTTACTCTTTGGGAGGGAGCTTATTTTTGCGTTATTATGCAATAAAATGGGATAAGTTTTCCGTATTTGGTCAGGCAAACCTTGGTTTGGCATTCTCCAATTCAAGTACAAAAACAGGAGGATCAACTACAGACGGACCAAAATCCACAAGGTTGTATTTAAGTGTTTATCCGGGTCTTTCTTATGATATAAATGATAAATTATCACTACAGACATCTCTCAATATATTAAGTTTCGGGTATAATTATAGAATAACTAAGATTGGTACTAATAAAGACAACACTTCAAGTTTTAATATTGGGGCTGGACTAAGTAATATTGTTTCTATTGGTGATATAACGATTGGCGCAATTTATAAATTTTAAAACGACAGTAATTCCCGTGTCACTATACCAAATAACTTATTGAGATTTAAGAAATTGATCCTTATCTAAAAAAACTAACCATAACTCGGTCGGTTTAATTAATTGCCTTTTGCAACCCGAACTACTTTATCTTCGCATTCAAAAGTCTATGAGAGAAATA
>PLLX01000139.1 GCA_003141415.1 Bacteroidales bacterium | reverse complement strand
AATGCAAAAAGCGCTTTCTGGATGCTTGCTGATAAAATCACGCCTCATATTGACATCTGCCGGACATCAAAAGGGAAAGTCTGGTCAGATTATTTTTCTGCTAAAGGGAATGTGGCAAAAACATCAATTGGTTCGCGTTATGCAAATGATTACTTCATCTATACCCTTGAGTGGACTTCCGACAAACTTGTGTGGAAAATGAATGGCACCAGGGTTTTCACCCAGACCTCAGATGTGCCACAGGAACCAATGTATGTTCTTCTTGCAGGCGGACTCGATAAACCAATTAATGGGATGACAACCATGGAAATTGACTGGGTAAGAGTGTATAAGATGAAAAATTAGCAATCTGCATTCTTCTATACTGAGCTCTGGTACAAGCGTGCTGTTATGGCGTTATGATCTTATGTTGTTATGAACGGATTTTTGTAGTATCGGAACTAATATTCAGTCTCCGCAACTGAATCCTTCGGGCTGATAAGTTGTTTTCCTATTTCAAAAATATTAAATTTGTAAAAAAGGAATAATGCCGAAGATTTTTGAATATTTAGGAATTTTGATGTTTTTCTATTCCAATGAACATGAGCCTATTCATGTTCATGCCAAATATGATGGATCTGAAAGTAAGGCAGAGTTTTATATAGTTGATGGTAAGATTGTTGAGATTAAAATAAAGGCAATAAAAGGTTTAAAACCATTGACCGGAAGTAAACTTAAAGATTTTGAAATTTTTCTGGAAGAATATGCAGATAAGATTGTACTGAAATGGATTGATTACTTCGTATATCATAAGGATATTGAATTTGAAAAAATAAATACACGGATCAAATGAAAATAACTGAAGAAAAGATTGATTACCCTGTTGAATATATTGAGATTAAATCACCCCGGTATATCGGAGATTATGCAATCAGAGTATTCTTTAGCGATGGGATTAACAGACTTGTTGATTTCAGACCATTTTTAGAATCATCTTTACATCCATCAATTCGAAAGTATTTGGATGAAGTAAAGTTCAAGGATTATCAGATTGTCGATGGAAACCTTAATTGGAACGATTATGATTTGATCTTCCCAATTGAAGACCTGTACAAAGGAGGCCTGTAAAACTCAGCCGCACCCAGTTGAATCTGTCAGCCCCAAAATGTATTCTGCTTTTAAATATTTTGCATTTTGGATAAGGGTCCATAAACATCTCATTATCAATAACCCCGGACCTAAGACCGGGGTTATTTACCCTTTTTAAGTTAAAACAGAATTCTTATTTTCCTCTTTGTTTTATTATATTAAACTTGGGGTCATTGTTTTCCCAGATTAATATTGGAGTTCCATTTTCAATTCTGAATTTTACTAAATCAATAGATTTCAAGTAATTTCCTTGAATTTGATCTTTAACGAGATATAGGTAACCTATAAAAACTTCATCGCAATCTCTTGGAATATCTGCTTGTCCTGGTTGAAGTTTTGTTTGGTCATTCTGAGGTTCAATGAAGTTCCAATCTTCCCATTTTGTTAAATCATTTCCTGTTAAGATTGCATTCATGCCATGTCCAAAATAAGAAGAATTGTGGATATAATGGGAAGTATCAACTAAGCCGACCTCAATTATTGGGGCTCCTATTGTTCCCATATTTTCAAGGGTCCCCCCATTTTTATAAATGGAATCTAAATTATTCCCCTTATAATTGTTATATAACCAATATTTACCACTCCAATCATTAGGTGCAAGTGAATGTATTTTTTCTCCTAGCTTTTTTGAATCTACAAACAATTGCAAAGAATAATTTGCGCAGTTATAATAAGGAGGATTGAATGAAAAAGGAACATTACTTCCATTATTCAGTTTTAATTTTGCCAGAATATAATTGTCCCTATCGAGTTTTGTGGTTAAGGAATTGTATTCTGCTCCATTATCATCAACACATATAAGTGGATTAATTACAATTCTCGTATCCTTCGCTATTTGTCCACCAAGAATTATGTTATCAAGAGTACCTTCAGCATTTTTGAAGTCAAACTCCAATTGATACGCTCCAACAGCATTTGGAAGTCCTTTAATATTTATATCATATCCAGTGGTGGTTGTCTTTAATGTTGCCTGAGTCTTACCGTCGGGGGATTTAACTCCTGTAACAGAAACAGGATTATCCTCAGGATTCTTATCCACAAGTTTTGAAAGAGATATAGTAGTCTCGGAATTTTCAACAAAATTAAAATTTATTCCACTAGTATTAAAACTTGGAACATAATTTGGAATTCCTATCGAATTTGTCTTTTCCAAATTATCTGATGGATTTTCTGAGGTAAGAGTAAATTCATAATTTCCTTTTGTTATTCTGGGATCAAATGTATAGCTATAAGTCTTTTGATAATCTGCCCCTGTTGGAGAAACATCACTTATTTCTTCTGTTGAAATCAAAACCCCATCTTTTTTAACATTTAATTTTGCCTTCTCAACATTTGAAAGAGTAGCAGAATACTTTATTTCCACATCATTATTTAATGCTACAGATTGTTCTATAGATTTTACTTTTGGGATATCATTATCTGGTTTTTTACAACCAGCAAAAACCAGAGGTAACACGATAGCTGAAAAAAGTATAATTTTTCTGCACTTGAATTTCATTCTTTTCCCAGCCCGACTTTTCATATTTTTACCATGTATTGGTTTAAAGCACTGGGAATATAAGCAAAGTTACGAAAAAAATCTGTTTGCGCACTTTGGTGAAACCGGTCAAATAAATTGGGCACTAGATACACAACACACGGCGCACGGCACACGACACAAGAAAGAAAAAAGATTTTCCCCTGAGTCGTGCGTCTTTAGTTGTTAGCCGTAAATATTTTAACTGCAATGTAACTATTATTAATTTCATCCGTCTTTACTTTGTAACCTGCATTATGACTGTTCAGGAATATAACAGATCTGTTGAAGAATTTGCCGATTCGGTTTACCGTTTCATCCGGGGCAACCTCAAGGATGATGAGCGGGCAAACGATATCGTACAGGATAGCTATGAAAGGCTTTGGATACATGTTGCAGAGGTTGAATATCCAGTTGTGAAATCATGGTTGTTCTCAACCGCATACCATAATATGATTGACATTATCAGGAGAGAGAAAAGGATGACGAATCTTAAGCCGGAACATGAAAAAGAATTGATTTATGAATCTCAATACAGCGATCTTAATGAAATTCTCCACGAGGTATTAGAGAGGCTCCCGGAGCAACAAAAAATTTCAGTAATGCTACGCGATTATGAAGGTTACAGTTATAAAGAAATCGGAGATATTACGGGTTTAAGTGAAGCCCAGGTGAAAATAAACATCTACAGGGGGCGCGTTGCCCTGAAGAGTGTTATCGGGAAAATTGAAACAGTTCTATAGTCATGCAAATCGACAGATCAAATTATGAAATATGGCTTATCGACTGGCTCGATGGAAATCTCAGCGACCTCCAGGTTGAGCAGCTTCAGCTTTTTCTAAGCGAAAATCCTGGTTTAAAAGAAGAAGTTAATGATTTGGCTGCCTTCAGACTTAAACCTTCGGCAAAATTATTCCCATATAAAAACCATCTTAAAAAAAAGAATGCAGACATTTCCGAATCGCAGTTTGATTACCTGTGTGTGGCATTTCTTGAAAATGATCTGTCTGCCAGTCAGAAAACCGAACTAAAGGACATTATTGAGCAGGATCCTGAAAAGAAAAGGTCGTTTGAATTAATTCAGAAAATAAGACTTGTCCCTGCAGATGTCAGGTACTTACACAAGAATCTACTCATCAGGAGAACAATTGCTCAGAATGTCATCCGGCTGTCATTAATTGGATTATCTGCCGCTGCTATAATTACACTGGTAGTAATAACCTATATTTCAAAACCAAGGGCCCTGAAAGTCAAATTTGAAAAAACAGCTCAGACCATAGTGGTTGACAGCACTATTCAGAAGCCAGCCTTTAAAATAGTCTCTGACGGGATCAAAACAGAAAGAAAGATCGTCACATCTAAAAAACAAAGTAAAAACTTGCTTGCCGTATCACAAAAGACCGTTTCTGCCATATCAGAAAACAACATGAATCCGCCGGTACAAAATGATTCACTGGTAAGATCAACAGGACTTCCCCTGACATTGCTTAATAAGATTCCTATATCACCGGAGGTCGATTTAAAAGTAGAAACAATATCCAATACTCTGATTGCATTAAACTACACAGTCGCTGTTCCTGAATATGATGATGGAAGATCCAAACTGAGCAAGTTCATTGCAAAAACTTTCCGGGAAAAGATACTGAAAGAGAAAACGGCAAAAGACAGCCCCCTGAAAGTTTATGAGATAGCTGAAGCCGGTGTATCAGGACTCGATAAGTTACTCGGATGGGAAATGGCGCTTGATGAAAAGAAAGACGAGAACGGAGAGCTTAAATCGGTCTATTTCAGTTCAAAACTTCTTAAGTTTAATGCTCCGGTTAAAAAATCAGAGCCCCTGCCGTAACTTTTTTGGCTCCGTCTCCGTCCCATCTCTGAAACATTGAACAATTTTAAAATTCTACATGATGAAAAAGATTGGAATAACCATATTGCTCACTGCAATAATTCTAAATGGATTCTGCCTGAAAGTATCAGCGGATAGCCAGTCCGGTGAAAAACAGGGGACTTCAGCTAATAAAAACGAATCCACTAAAGTTACTATCGTCAAAGATCGGGTAAGTGTCGAAGAAAATGATTCAGCACTTAATTTAAAAACTGGAAACAGGGGACTAGCAATCCTTGAATCATTGGAAGGACCCTCATTCAATATTAAAAAATATTCAGAGAAAGAAGAATGGGACCAGGAAGATAATGAGCGTGAACACGCCAGAAGGAGAACCAGATTCAGAGGACATTGGTCAGGAATTGAATTCGGATTCAATAATTATTTATTATCTGATAAAAGTTATTCTATGTCTCCTGATATTGATTATATGACTCTGAATTCGAGTAAATCCTCAAATTTCAATATAAATTTTTAGCAATTGAGCCTTGGATTAACCAGACATATCGGATTTGTTACCGGACTTGGCCTTAATTGGAATAACTACAGGTTCGATGGGAATAACAACATACAAAAAGGTATTGACGGGATCATTGAAGAATTAGATCCCGGATTAAACCTTAAAAAATCAAAACCAGCTACTCTGTTTCTCAATCTCCCGTTCATGTTAGAGTTACAAGTTCCAGTCGATCATAACCGATTATATATCGCAGCCGGACAAATCGGAGCAGTAAAATTAGGATCACATACTAAAATGGTATTTGAGAATGATCATACTGTCAAAGCGTATGGAGATTTTAGTTTAAATATGCTCCGGTATGGAGCAACTGCATGTGTTGGTTATGGAAACATTCAGCTTTACGGAACATATTATGTGACTCCTCTGTTTCAGACCGGGAAAGGTCCCGGGGGGTAATGATCTTTATCCATTCGAAATAGGTGTAGCTTTTAGTTTTAACGATTAATTTTTGAATTCTGCCTGATAAATCCTGCAGGGGTATTCGATCGGATGTCCCTGCTTTTTTTATTCTTGTTTCCTCTTCGCCGGTAACGTATATTTGTATAACATGGATATTTGATAATAATGGATGGCAAAATATTATCTCCCAGGGAAATAAGGCGGTACAGCAAACAGATCATGATTCCGGAAATCGGGGTCAAAGGTCAGGAAAAGCTGAAACAGGCAAAAGTCCTTGTTATTGGTGCCGGAGGATTAGGTTGTCCTGTACTTCAATATCTGACGGTAGCCGGGGTTGGGAAAATAGGAATTGCTGAATTTGACACGGTTGATGAAACAAATCTTCAAAGACAGGTATTATATGGGTCAGTTGATGTAGGAAAACTTAAATCAGTAATAGCAAAAGATCGTCTTGACCACTTAAATTCACTAGTGGAGTTAGAAATATACAATCTCAGATATGATGCTTCAAATTCACTCAGGATCTTAAGTAATTACGATGTTATAGTTGATGCGACCGATAATATCGAGACAAGATACATTATCAACGATGCCTGTGTAACTCTTGGGAAACCCATGGTTCACGGAGCCATATATAAGTATGAAGGAGTGATTTCTGTATTTAATTATAAAGGAGGAGCAACTTACAGATGTTATAATCCTCAGGCAAAGAATAAGGATTTTAAAACCCCGGTACCTTCCAGGGTAGGATTATTTGGAGTTCTTCCCGGAATAATAGGAACTTATATTGCCAATGAAGTAATTAAGATAATAACTGAAACCGGAGACATTCTTTTTAACAGGGTTTTGTTAATCAATATCTTAAATAATACTTTCAATACCTTTTCCGTAACAAATGTTCCTGAGAATCATAATATTAAAAGTTTGGATTGAGCTAAAGTTTGGAGTACTTAAAGTATTAATCTCATTTAGAGAATCTGTTTTTGGGAAAAAACCCCTCTGGTAGCTGCGCTGACATCTTCCCCAAGGAGGAAACAATTCTCAGTTATTTAGTTGAATTCCACTAGAATGAAGAGAATTTTTCCCCCTTGGGAGGAATGAAAGGGGGTAAATATCGCGAAACAAAACTCTCTGGAGAGGTTCGGAGACCGAACTCCAGGTATTTTAGGCACACCAATTAACTTTCCTTTTTAAATAAAAGAATCTTTTTAACCCAAATGAATTAACTTTGCTCCCCTGTTATTCTATTAGTGGACAGATATTTCTTTTATATAAATGAAACTATTCCTGAAAATAGGGAAACTGTTTGCAATACTGATCCTCACAGTTTCAATAATTCTTATTTCAGCCTCATTTCTGCTTAAAGATAAGGTTGGATTCATAATCCTCAGATCTCTGAATAAGAATCTGTCCACGAAATTGGATGTTGGTTCATACAGACTTTCGTTCCTGAGAAAATTCCCAAAAGCCTCGCTTGAACTTAAAGATGTGTTTGTTCATTCATCACCTGACTTTAATTCACATGCATTCAAGGGAATTAATACTGATACTCTTCTGGCAGCCCGTTTTGTTTCTGTTGAATTCAAAATAACCGACATAATCAAAGGAATCTATACTATCGACAGGATTGGAGCCAGATTGGGAAAAGCGAATTTTTTTACCGATACAACAGGCCATGTAAATTACAATATATCAGTAAAAAATAATTCTGCCGGCGGTGTCGAAACACTAATTGATCTGAAACGAATTGATATTACTGATATTAATGCTTATTACAATAGTCTGTCGGCTCATCTCATAATTGCCGGAGCAATTAAAAAGGGCAAGCTGAAAAGCAGGATTACAGGGAATAATATAGATTTTACTGCCGGAACCGAGATCCAAATAAACAGATTTCAGCTTTACAATTTCAGCACCGACAAAAATATCTCAGCAAAGCTTGATCTGGATCTGCTTAGCTCGAAAAGCGGAATAAGGTTCAGAAAAGGTACTTTATATATTGATGATTTTGATTTCGGAATTGAGGGGTTAGTTGCTTCCGATAATAATCTGGATCTTAATGTAACAGGTCATAATTTAGATATTGCGAAAATCCGTAATTACCTTCCTGAAAAGTATCTGAAGTTAGTCTTTGATTACGATCCTTCAGGGACAATAATTGCAAATAGTAAAATAAAAGGTCTGTTGAGCCGAACATCAAATCCACATGTTGAAATCAACTGGCAGCTAAAGAAGGGAAGGATTGCTTACAAAAAATCGAACCTTACTTTCAAGGATCTTTCTTTTACAGGACACTTATCAAACGGAACGAAAAACGGGTACAAGACGAGCTCTGTATCGATCACTGATTTTAAAGGAAAGCTTGGATCTTCAGAATATACCGGGGCTGTGATTCTAAAAGACTTTAACAGTCCCCTCATTGATCTTTCACTTAAAGGAAAGGTTTTCCCCGCCGAAGTGAAGGAGTTTTTTAATATTAAGGAGATTTCAACGGCTCAAGGTTCTGTAGACCTCGATTTGAAGCTTGTTAACTGTACCTTTTCAGATAAAAGTTTTTCTCTTAATGGATTTATTGATATGAAACCTGAATCCAGTCTAGGTTTTAATTCATTGACCCTTGGGCTGAATAATAACAAAATTCTTTTCAGCAAGGTGACCGGGAATCTGATAATTCAAAATTCGATCAAAGCAAATAATATTCAATTTAGCTACAAAGGGCAGAACTTTAAAATTAACGGGGAGTTCAATAATCTTGCTGAATGGCTTATGGGAAGAGCCGTCAGGATGAAGGCAAAAGCTGATCTTGCTATCGACAAACTAATTCCGGAAGCTTTCTTTAGTGATAATAATGTTTCAGATAAATCAGGTCACAGTCAGAGAGCTGTTTCTATGCCCGATGATATGATTCTTGATATAAATTTCAGAATTGACAGTTTGTCTTATAAAACTTTTTCATCTTCCAAGATTGAAGGAGTTTTGAATTACCAGCCAAAAATGTTAACTTTTAAAACATTGAAGATGAATTCATTAAATGGGCTTATCTCGGGTAATTGTTTCTTTTCCCAGAATAAAAATAAATCCATAATTTATAAGGGCAACTTTAAAGTAACAGATATTGATGTGAATAAAGCCTTTACAACCTTTCACAATTTCGGTCAGAGCTTCCTGAAAGCAGAAAATATTAAAGGCACTCTTTCAGGTTCCCTTTCGCTACTTCTTCCATTGGACTCGGTTTTGAATTATAATATGAATACACTGACCGCTGAAGGTAAATATCATCTTGTAAACGGAGCACTTATCAATTTTGATCCGGTAAAACAACTATCTTCATTTATTGAGCTATCTGAACTTGAGAATATAAATTTTGAGCAGCTTGATAATGACTTTTTTATAAGAAATAACCTCGTGTATGTCCCTCAGATGGAGGTTAAATCATCAGCTGCCGATCTGTCTGTAAATGGGAAACATAGCTTCGACAACGACTATGAATATCATGTTAAAATACTTCTGTCTGAAATCCTTTCTAAGAAAAGAACAAAAAACAAAAGCAATGTCACCGAGTTCGGCGTTGTAGAAGACGATGGACTTGGCCGCACTTCCCTGTTATTGAAAATAATAGGCAAAGGTGATGTCGCTAAAGTAGGATATGACATGAAAGCGGCAGGAACAGAAGTAAAGAATAGCATGAAAAAGGAAAAGCAAACCCTTAAGACAATTTTAAACCAGGAATATGGATGGTATAAGAATGATTCTACACTGAATCAGAAACCGCATGAGAAGAAATCGCGATTCCGCATTATATGGGACGATGACGATACTGTAAAGTCTATACCTAATTCTTCTGTTGTAAAAACCCAGGTTAAGAAGAAATAATGGATAAAGCGGCGTAAAGGCAACGGCGCAAAGGATTGAAGATATTAATCACTAATAACCAAAGGCTATTGAAAATTTTCCGTCATAAATCTTTCTGGAAGTTGTTTTTACTTGTCTTTGCAATACTTTTCGGCATGGGTTCACTTATTTATACGGAATATCTTGTTTCGAAACTTAAAGTAGAGGAGAGAAAAAGTGTTGAATTGTGGGCTGAAGCAACAAGACTAATTTCACTTCCTGATACAATCCAGAATGTTGAGTTTCTATCTTCAATAATCGAGAATAACAACACAGTTCCTGTAATTCTTACCGATGAATCTGACAGTATCATCGCTGCCAGAAACTTTGACACTCATAAAAAAGGTGATTACAAGTATATCAGAAATCAACTTAATAAAATTAAAGAGAGAAATAAACCAATAGTTAATAATCTTGAGAATGGGCATTTTAATCTGATCTATTATAAGGACAGTATAATACTTACGATGCTGATTTTCTACCCGTATATACAATTGGGGCTGATTATCCTGTTCATCCTGGTATCGTACCTGGCCTTTAGCTCCTCCAGGAAAGCAGAACAAAACCAGGTATGGGTAGGTATGTCAAAAGAAACTGCACATCAACTTGGTACTCCGACCTCATCACTTGCCGGATGGATAGAGATTCTGCAAAATAAATATCCCGAAATTTCAATTACGGGGGAACTGGCCCGCGATGTAGAAAGGCTTGAGAAGGTAACTGAAAGGTTTTCAAGGATCGGTTCAAAACCCTCGCTGACAAAAGAAAATATTGTTGCAATAATTTCGCGAACTGTTGATTATCTGAAATCAAGGGCCTCATCGAAAGTTAAGTTTATTTACGATCATAATAATAAAGATGAGGTTATTGTTCCGGTGAATTCCGCTCTGTTTGAATGGGTCATTGAGAATGTGTCGAAGAATGCCATTGATGCTATGGAAGGGATCGGAGAGATAACAATCCGAATTGCAGAAACAGATAAGCATGCATTAATAGATATATCAGATACAGGCAAGGGAATCCCGAAATCGGCCTTTAAGAAAATTTTCAATCCCGGTTTCACAACCAAACAAAGAGGTTGGGGTTTAGGTCTATCGCTAGCAAGACGGATAATTGAAGAATATCATAATGGGAAGATCTTTGTAAGACATTCGGAAGTAGGTAAGGGCTCCTGCATCAGAATTGTGATGAACAAGAATAAATTCTAATTGCTATATTTGCAACCCATTATGAAGAGAAATGATATTGAGATTATGGCCCCTGCGGGATCTTACGAGTCGCTTATGGCAGCGATCCAGGGGGGTGCCGACTCCATCTATTTCGGAGTCGAACAACTCAATATGAGGGCTGCCTCATCAAATAATTTTACTCTTGGGGACCTCCGGAATATTGTCTCGATCTGTAAAAAAAACAGGATTAAAAGCTATCTTACTGTAAACGTGGTTGTATATGACCATGAAATTGAACAGATGCACAGGATAATTGATGCAGCGGTTGAAAGTGGTATAACAGCAGTTATTGCTTCCGATCTCTCAGTTATCAAATATGCCTCAGCTGCCGGAATTGAGATTCATCTTTCAACACAACTGAACATCACCAATATTGAGGCATTGAAGTTTTACGCTCAGTGGGCCGATGTGGTGGTTTTGGCCCGCGAATTGAATCTTGATCAGGTAGCATATATATTCAAGACTATCAGAGAACAAAACATTATTGGGCCAAAAGGAGATCTGATTAATATTGAAATGTTTGTACACGGTGCTCTATGCATGGCTGTTTCAGGTAAATGTTACTTAAGCTTACATGAAAATAATAAATCCGCAAACAGGGGCGAATGTTACCAGACCTGTCGCAAATCCTATCTGGTCACCAATATGGAATCCGGATATGAACTAGAGATTGATAATGAGTATATTATGTCTCCCAAAGATCTCTGGACAATCGGATTCCTCGATAAAATGATTAATGCGGGTGTGAGAGTTCTGAAGATTGAGGGGAGGGCTCGGTCAGCAGAATACGTCAGGGAGGTATCTTCATGTTATAATGAAGCTGTAAGCGCCATTGAAGAAGGAACATTCAATAAAGAGAAAACTGAAGCCTGGAAGGTCAGGCTTTCGACAGTTTTTAACAGGGGATTCTGGGATGGCTATTACCTTGGCCAGACAATGGGTGAATGGAACACAAACTATGGTTCCAGCGCAACAAAAAGAAAGATTTATATCGGAAAGATTACCAATTATTTTACAAAGCTTAATGTCGCCGAAATCAAACTCGAGAACGGAAACCTTAATAAAGGGGATATAATTCTTATTATGGGTCCTACAACCGGCGTCGTCGAATACGAAGTAGAGGAGATCCGTGTTGATCTCAAAGTGACAGAGAACGCTTTAAAAGGAGAATTGTGTTCAATAAAAACTCCTGATTATCTTAGAAGATCCGACAAGGTTTATAAATGGGTTGATTCGAAGGAATATAAAGGTTGAGTAAAGAATCAACCACCTCCCCCCTTCGGGGTACTCCTCCTTCAAAAGGAGGAGAAAATTAGATAATTAAAAATCTCCCCTCCTTAATGTGGAGGGCTGTCATGACCGTCAGTTCATGACGGGGTGGTGAATTCATTCCTAGTTGTTACCATTTTATTCTTCCCGCTGCTTCAAGCACTTTCAAAGCGTTAGTTTCAATATCATCGGAATCGGCATTGACATAAATAATGTTTTTACTCTCTTTTTTCTTCATTCCGAACAGATATGCCTTGTCGTAATAATAAAGAACAATTTCAATTGCCTTTGTAAAATCTCTGGTCTCAACTGCGTTGATTACATCTCGTGTTTTATCACCACCAAGTCGCTTGCTTATCTTTAAAACAGATGCTTTAAGCGATTCCGGGGGATACGCTGAATACTCTTCAATTAGCCGGGGGAGTCTGCAACTGGCATCCATTACAAGAACAATTGTAGGTGTTTCCTGCATATTAAAATAAAAAGCATCTGGCATGAATACTAAACCTATATTCCTGCTTTCATCTTCAACCCAAAAGGGAAGGCTATCGTTTAACCGTTGCCA
Organism: Bacteroidales bacterium; assembly: GCA_003141415.1. Taxonomy (GTDB): domain Bacteria; phylum Bacteroidota; class Bacteroidia; order Bacteroidales; family VadinHA17; genus LD21. The sequence continues at coordinate 12,995 of PLLX01000139.1, read as the reverse complement.
TTCACTAAAAAGCATATTCCCAAATTGTTCAGTTGTTGGTTGGGGCAGTTGTCCCAAAGCTCCGAAAGCGGAGCCCTTGTGATTTGCAAGTTTCTCAAGATCAAGGATCTGTTGTCCTGATGACTTAAGATATCTGAGAATATGAGTTTTACTGCTTCCTGTCATTCCTCCGAGTACAATCATTTTTCTTTTCTCTGAAAGACTGTCTAAAACATATCTGCGATAGGACTTATATCCTCCATCCAACACATAAACCTCGAGGTCACCTAATGAAAAGAGCCAGGCCATTGCTTCCGATCTCATACCACCTCTCCAGCAATGAACAAGAAGTTTTCCGTTATTTGAAAACTTAAGACCTTGCTCCAGTTTGGTTACGAGACCGGGACCCGTATGTTTTAGCCCCTCAATAATTGCTGGTAACCGCCCCTCTTTTTTAAACTTTGTACCAATGGCTTCTCTTTCTTTATCATCAAAAAGCGGAATATTTACTGCTCCCGGTATATGGCCATAGTTAAATTCAGCAGGAGATCTGACATCTGTTATAGGAGTGACCTCTGAGAGTTCCAGAAACCTGATTATATTAATTTTTTGAATTGTCATGATTTATTCTGGCCCAGGATCCCTTTGAATTACTTTGTGCAATACTTTGTGTTCCTTAGTGGTTAGAAAAAAAATTTCTGCCACAAAGGTCCACGAAGGTTATCACGAAGGTTCCCGAAGGACTTTTAAAAATCAATATTCAGAACATTTGTTTCTTGAAATATCTGGCAAAAAGCCTTTTGAGTTCATCAATTCTGACAGGTTTAGAAATAAAATCTTTAATTCCGGACAGCTCAGCTTTTCTTCTTGTCTCAGGCATATTATCGGCTGTGAAGGCAACAATTAAGACCGATTTGTCGATTTTCAGAATTCGTTGTGCAGATTCGAAACCGTCCATCTCAGGCATGATAAGATCCATAAAAATAAGATCAAATTTTTGGGCTTTTGCCAAAAGATAACCTGCATAACCATCATCAGAAAATTTATAGGAATAGCCCATACTCTTAAGCATTGTCCCGATAACATTCTGATTCATTTTGTTATCCTCGATTATCAATATTTTAATATCGGTTCTTACACTGCCAATTTCAATCGAGGAGGCCTTATCCTCAATAAAAGGAAAACTATTCTTTATTATGTTCAGTAACTCACTGATATCAAAAGGTTTTATGAGATAATGATCTATTCCAAGTGTAATGCAATTCAGGTAATTTCCCTTTTTATCATTTGAGCTTATCATAAGCATTATGAAGTTGGCTGAAAGTCGGTTTTCCCATATCACCCTAGCGGCATCAAATCCACTAAACTCATCATCATCAAATACGATTACAAGGTTATACTTTTCTTCAGGATAATTCATATTTGTCCTGATCTGGTTTATTGTCGATCGTTGAAAGGTGGTAATTGTTACAGTAAGGCCCAGCCGGTGTAATGCACCTAAGATCTCCTCGTCACGGTTCTGATTTCCAGTTATTACCAATGTTTTTATTCTGTCAAATGTTTTGATCTTCTCAACTGAAAGTTCTTTTATTTGTCTGTCGTTTGAGTAGGTTAATAATGTAAATGAAACTTTAGTTCCTAAATCACCTGATATCCCTGACGGGCTTACTGCCGACAATTCTCCTCCCATCAGTTCAACAAGCTGTTTTGACAGAATTGTTCCGAACTCCGAGTCATCATTTGATCTTACTTTTTTTGATTCAATATTTACAAAATCACCAAAGATTTTTTTAAGGCTGGCTTTATCAAAACTTCTCCCGGTATCCAGCAGCTCAAATCCAAGAGTTATAATCCCGTTTTTGTTGTTTTTAAGAGCACATTTAAGGCGTATTTCACCTTTTTCAGTATTTCGGATAGAATGGTTGATCAGGTTTGTCAGGACTTGTCTCAGTCTGAAAGGGTCACCTATGATGCTTTCCGGAACATTGTCGTCAACGGTGTAAATTAAATTCAGTTCGTTTGATGTTATGTTCGTCTTTGCCAGATCTGTACAATAAGTAATCTCCTCCCTTAAATTGAAAGGAACCTCATCAAGTATCATTTTCCCCGATTCAATTCTTGAAAAATCAAGAATGTCATTTATAATGCTCAGGAGTACTTCTGTTGAACGGTGAAGGAGACCTACTATTTCTTTTATCTCTGATGTAAGATGATATTTTTTAAGTACATCTGTTATGCCAATAATCCCATTCAACGGGGTNNGTCATACCAATAATCCCATTCAACGGGGTCCTGATCTCATAACTCATCCTTGCGAGGAATTCTGATTTTGCTTCATTTGCCTTAGCTTCCTGTTTTCTCGCAGATTCTAGCATAGTGACATCAATCAGTATCTCCATCGTAGCTTCTTCTCCAAGGAACATCACTTGTATGCTGTTTCTGTAAAGAACAATCTCTCCTATCTCTTTCTTGATAATTACAAACTGATCGGGATTGAAAGATCCGCCAAGGTTTTTTGAATAGTAATCGCTTTCTCCCGGCAAAGATGATTCAGGAAATATTTTACCCTTCATCTCTGTTTCGTTCGCATAAGAATATTGACCTGCGGCAACTTTATTCGCTTTAAGTATTTCTCTGTTTTTATTATGAACTATCACTCCTACCGGCATCTCTTCAATCAGTTTGAAAAGCATTTTTTCGGAGGTTCTTAACCCATCCATCTCAGTTTCCCTGGATTTTAGATATCGCCAGAAAATAAAAATAATTGCCTGAATAAGAAGCAATGTCACTATTACAATGAAAAGAGAGTTCCTGATTATATATTTCTGAAAACGGCTTGTAGGAGCAGAAAAAACAAGCCCAAGATCTTTTTGCATAAGTTGTGTTGAATAATAGGATGATATTAATTCTTCCTCTTTACCATTAATTGAAGCTTTGTGCATAATATTCTCAACAGATCCCGTAGCCAGCCCTGATGTGATTTTATCCAGTTGTGAGTATAAAACCTTATTCTGATTATTGTCGTAAACAATTTCTCCGGAGTCGCTGACCACCCATTGCCATTGATAGTCCTTAAGGTTGAATTCTGCAAAAAGAGCTTTAAAGTATCTCTGATAGTCAACAGTGACGACAATGTTGCCGATTGTTTCTTTTGTTTGATTATCTATAACTGGCAGGTAATAATTAAATTTCTTGTTTTCCCTGGCCTGTTTTTCCATTTTAAATATTTCACCCTGAACATGAAGCGTAAATGGTTGTTCAAGCCATTCGCCATTGTCATCTTTTTTTAGAGTGAATTCATTTTTATTATTATCGTACAATTTAATCCCTGTTACGAAGTCGTTGTACTTTGAAAAGAAAGTTTTCATCTTTTCTTTTGCATTGTTTTGATTCTTGGGATTTGTAAAAAACAAGCTAAGGTCCCCTGAAAAACTGATCTCGTTAAAATCGCTGACAAACCCGTTGTTTGTGCTGTCGACTGAGATACCAACAATCTGCACCTGCCTGTCAAGTAATTCAATAATATAACTTATCTGCTTATTATACAGACTTTTATAATATATATAATTAGCAAGCATTATAATCAGGAATGCTGAATAAACAAGAATAAGTATTCTTCTCATTTGTATAATTTGTTTATCTCTGAAAGTATATAAAGATAATTTATAAATGCAATAATTCCATTTCACCTGTACTTGCCATTATCTCCTTCCATGATATTCAGATAACTCTTGTACCGTAGAAAAGCGATTTCCCCCTTCTCCACTGCACTCTTCACTGCACATCCGGGTTCATCAAGATGAAGACAATTATTAAATCTGCACTCTTTCGATTTTCTGAATATCTCACGAAAAAAATGGTAAATCTCATGCCGTTCCATATCAACCACACCAAAACCTCTGATTCCCGGAGTATCAATTACAAATGCATCAAATGGCATCCGATGCATTTCAGGAAAAGTAGTAATATGCTTTCCCTGTTTATGATAATCTGAAATCTCGGCAGTTTTAAGATTAAGAAGCGGATTAAAAGCATTTAAAAGGGTTGTTTTTCCAACACCGGAATTACCCGAAATCAGGCTGGTCTTTCCCTTCATTAAATCTCTGAGAATTTCCAGGTTTGTCAGCTCTCTCAGTGAGAGTCGGATACATTCATAACCTATATTATTGTACAATGACTCAAGGTATTCCATTTTAGCTAACTCATCCTCGCCATAGAGATCAGTTTTATTAATAATTATTTTGGCGGGAACCCGGTATGCTTCTGCTGAGATCAGAAACCTGTCGATGAATTCTACCTGTGTTTCAGGAAGGATAATAGTGATCATGAGGAACACCTGATCAATATTTGCAGCAAGTATCTGGGAATGTTTTGACAGATTTGAAGCTTTTCTTAAGATCCAGTTCCTTCGGTCAAGTACTTCCGTTATAATTCCCGAATTAGTTTTTCTGTCTATTTCAAATAAGATATTATCACCAACAGCAATTGGATTTGTAGTTCGGAATTCTTTAATCCTGAGTTTCCCTTTAATGGAACAATTAATTGTTTTTCCTTCATCATAGAGAACCCTGTACCGGATGCCTGTAGACTTTAATACAACTCCCTTTTCCAATAGACAATAATTTGGAACAAAAGTAAGGAAATTTGGACTAGTTCATAAAACCTATCCGAATTAAAACAGGTAGAGACGCCCAAATTGGGCGTCTCTACTTTATTTGTAACACGATTTTATAATCCACTAATTATCTGAAGCCATCAGCAGGAATGGTTTCATTTCAAAACTATGGTAGTAAGGTCTTAACCTTTCAGTATTATAATCTGAAAGTCTCACTATTTTTTTAGATGAAGTAACCACGTCAATAGGCAGATTATCGTATCTTCCGTTCTTCAGTACTACAATCCTTCCATGTACCCCTTTAAGAACAAGATCCAGAGCAAGATTCCCATAAGCCATCGGAACAATGGAATCCAGTGCATCGGGATCTCCTCCGCGTACCATATAGCCAAGTTTCTGGTAAATTACATTAATTGTTTTCCCATGATTATGTTTTGCTGAAAGTTCTTTAAGTTTTGCTGATACCATATCACCTATACCTCCGAGTTTTGCATGGCCATAAGCATCCTTTTCACTGTCAGAAAAAATCATCTCGCCTCCTTTAAACATTGCTCCTTCCGATACCAGAACTACTGAATACTTGCTTGGATTTTGATTTCTGTCTTCAACAAGAAGTTTTGCAAGCTGATCTATTTCAAACTCATATTCAGGTATTACACACCTGTTAGCAGCACCTGCCAGGGTAGGCAGCATCGCTGTAAACCCGGCGTATCGTCCGAATACTTCAAGAACCAAAAGCCTTTCGTGTGATCCGGCAGATGTTCTGAGGCTGTTTGTCATTTGAATGGTTCGCGAAACGCAGGTGCTAAAGCCAATACAGTAATCGGTACCGGGAACATCATTATCCATCGTTTTTGGAATAGCAACAACATTTACCCCTTTTTTATAAAGATGAACACCATAACTCAATGTATCATCACCACCTATTGGAATTAGATAATCAACTCCAAGCCATTCAAGATTCTTGATAATCTCTGGTGTAATGTCATTATATTCAGCATTATAAGTGCTTTGCAGATGCTCAGGTACACTTGCCTTTGACATATGGCTCGGCCTTGTTCTGGAGGTATGTAAAAAAGTCCCGCCGGTACGTCCGGCCTTATTAACTATATCATCAGTAAGTACCTGAAAATTGTTACTATTGTCTGCCTTTGTGTCTCTTATTAATTCTGAGATGCCGGCCCATCCCCTGCGAAGTCCGATTACTTTGTATCCTTCACGGTTTGCACGAATTGTTACGGCGCGAATGGCCGGATTAAGTCCGGGGACATCGCCACCTCCCGTAAGTATAGCAATAATACCTTTAGTTGTTTTCTGATTTGCCATGATCTTTTGCTTTTTATTTGATTCCATTATTGGTAAATTTAAGACCTCTAAAGTAAAGCTTTTTAATATTATTCCAAAAACAGTTATTATGCCGGAAAATCAAACCAGTACAAACTTACAAAAGAATTTATCGGTTTTGATTACAGGTGGTAGTGGCCTGATAGGAAAATATCTTACGTCATCCCTCCTGGATACAGGCTATAAGGTTTCACATCTCTCAAGAAATGTTAAACTGTCTGGTAAAGTAAAAGTATTCATGTGGGACCCTGAAAAAAGAATAATCGATACTGAAGCTTTTGAAGGAATTGATTTTATAATACATCTTGCGGGTGCAAACATCGGTGAAAAAAGATGGAGCAGAAAAAGAAAAGAGGAAATTATAAAAAGTCGTGGGGATTCAGCCAGATTTCTTCATAAAACGGTTATTGATAACAGAATCCATTTAAAGGCTTTCATTTCTGCTTCTGCTACCGGTATTTATGGCTCAGAAACATCCGGGAAGATATTTAATGAAAATGATCCTGCTGGATCAGATTTTCTTGGTTCTGTATGCAAACAGTGGGAAGAGGCAGCTGATCTTTTTTACAACTCAGGGATCCGTACCGTAAAAATCAGGTCAGGAGTTGTTCTTGAAAAGAGTGACAGCGCATTGTCAAAGTTGATGACTCCCGGGAAATTTGGTTTCCTGATCCAAACCGGCAACGGGTTACAGTATATGCCCTGGATACATATTAATGATTTGTGTAATATTTATCTGAAAGCATTAGAGGATTCCGAAATGGGAGGAGCATATAACGCAGTGGCTCCTCAACAGGTTACACACCTGGAATTTATGCATGTACTGGCAAAAGTTATGAGACTTCCCGTCCTGCCACCTGTACCTGGTTTTTTGATAAGGATTGCTCTTGGAGAAATGTCTGAAGTGATCCTTAAGGGGAGCCGGGTCTCTTCTGAAAAAATAATTGATGCAGGCTACCAATTTCTTTATAATACGGTCGAAGATGCATTAATAAATGTAATCCGGGAATAGAATTCTGTTATTGTCAGCCGTGCCTGGAAATAATTTCAAGTTTCCCGACATCAACCACTTCGATAGTCTTTCCAAAGACTCTGATTATCCCCTCTTTTTTGAAATCAGACAAAGTCCTTATAACGTTTGCAGTGCTCATGCCAATATAGTCTGCTATCTCTTTCCGTGAAACAGGCAGATCAAATACCCTTGACTTATAAATATCATTTGTAAAATAGAGTAATACAAAGGCTACTCTGCCAATCAGGTTTTTTTGTCTGATATCAAGTGTCTGAGCAATAATTTTATCACTTATCCTGGAGATCTTGGAAAGAAGACTAAAAGCAAATCCGCCATTTTTTAAAAATAATCCTTTTATAAATTCCAGGTTCACCATACACACGACTGAATCTTCAAGAGCGGAAACAGAATACTGGTAACGTTCCTCCGAAAAAATACTCATGTTACTTACAAATTCAAATGGTCTCGTAATAGTTATTACCTGCTCATCGCCGTCAGAAGTTCGCCTGTAAAGTTTAACCAGACCGCTTTTAAGATATTTAAAGTTGGTGATTTTTTCTCCTTCATGATTTATGATCTCCCCTTTTCGAAAAAATTGTTCCTCTTTGTGGTCACATAATTCTTCTATTGTCGTATCCTCAAGATAGGTAAATACAACTGCCCGGAAGTCGCAGCTCACGCATGAGCAGGGTTTTTTCTTTTCGTTCACTCTTTTCAGTTTTTACAAATTTACCAATTTCCTGATCACTTTATCAATTGTCGATTTGTTTTATTGCCAAATTTAGAGCTAATTTGAATGTCTAAAAGTACTCTCTATTCATTATTAGAAAAATGATTTACAAAACTGATTACCATATGCATTCTACCTACAGCGATGGAAGGTCAGTCCCGGAGGACTATATTGCTCCGGCAATAGCTGCCGGCTTGAGTGAGATCGGGTTTTCCGAACATCTTACATTATTCAAAGATCTTGAGGGCTGGAATATGAATCCTGTTAATATTTCCCCATATATCAGTCATCTTGAAACTCTTCGGAAAAATGCAAAGAATATTAAAATTAAAATTGGTCTTGAAGTTGATTTCTTTGCAGGGAAAGAAGAAGAGATATTTGCTTACCTGCATTCTCTGCCTCTGGATTATATTATTGGCTCTGTCCATTATCTTGGTGAGAAAACTGTGGATATTGGTCCGGAATTTTATGAAGGAAAAAGCATAGACAGATTATTTGAATCATACTTTGATTCTGTAATTACTGCAGTTGCCTCAGGCCTTTTTGATATAATAGGCCACTGCGATCTTATAAGAATATACGGATATAAACCTTCCACTGATCTGGAGCCTCTCTACAGAAAACTGGCTAAAACAATGAAAACACATGATGTCGCCTTTGAGGTAAATACTAATGGCAGAAACAGGCCTCTTGCCGACTTTTATCCCGACCGGCGGTTTCTTCATATTTTCAGGGAAGAAAACATACCGGTTTGTGTTAATTCAGATGCTCACATGCCGTCTCGGGTTGGACAGTATTTCGATGAAGCATATGAGCTGTTAAGATATATAGGTTTCACAGAAATGGCGGTTTTTGAGAAAAGGGTGAGGAGGATGGTGCCGTTTTGACTCCCATTTCTACCCCCGACCCGCGAATTGAACCCTCTTTTAATTCACCGCTTCGGCGGGACAGAGGGGTCTCTATGTAAACCTGCGTAACAAAATGTTTTCTATCTTTGGTATATTCCATACCTATTTAGCGTACACCTTATACTCAAATATAGGATTTATGAAAAAATCTGTCAGGCTTTTGATGCTTTTGCTGTCAATTGGAGTACTCATTGAAGCATGTTCTACACATAAGATAAGTTATATCAGAACAACCGGACAGGAGGTTATATCATTCCGGGCATTACCTTTCAGCCTTTCAGATGTCAAACTCCTTGATGGCCCATTCCTGCATGCAACAGAACTTGATGCTAAAATACTTTTAAGCTATGAGCCTGATCGTCTTCTTTCCCGATTCTATTCTGAAGCCGGTCTGAAACCGAAAGCTGAACACTACATGGGTTGGGAAAACGAATCACTTGCAGGACATAGCCTTGGCCATTACCTGAGTGCCTGTTCAATGATGTACCAGACAACCGGAGATAAACAATTTCTTGATAGAGTAAATTATATCGTCGGAGAGCTTAAATTCCTGCAAGATTCGGATGGTAGCGGTTATATAGGAGCATTTCCAAAAGGAAAAAAGGTTTTCGCAGACGAGATTGCAAAAGGTGATATACGTTCACAGGGATTTGATCTCAACGGTATCTGGTCACCCTTCTATACAGAGCATAAAATAATGGCAGGATTAAGAGATGCATACCGTTTATGCGGAAATACTGTTGCATTGGAAGTTGAAAAACGGTTCGCCGATTGGCTTGATGGAATTGTCTCACCTCTGAATGACCAGGAGGTTCAGAAAATGCTTAATTGCGAACATGGCGGTATCAGCGAAACCCTCGCCGATTTGTATGCAGATACCAAAGATGAAAAATATCTCAGGATTTCGAAAATATTTTATCACAAAGCTATCCTCGATTCACTTAAAGAGGGGAAGGATATTCTTCCCGGAAAACACTGCAATACCAATATTCCAAAACTGATTGCTTTGTCAAGACTTTATGAACTTACCGGTGACACAACGGACCGGAAGGCAGCTCAATTTTTCTGGCAGACAGTCGTTAATCACCACTCATATGTCACAGGAGGAAATGGAAATGAAGAGTATTTTGGTCCGGAAGATAAGCTCAGTAAAAGGCTTGGGGAAGGTACCACCGAAACTTGCAACGTATATAATATGCTTAAACTTTCCGAACATCTTTTTGAATGGGGAGGGTCGGCCCGGGTCGCAGATTTCTATGAACGGGCTCTCTTTAATCATATCCTCTCATCTCAGAATCCTGAAACGGGAAATGTTACTTACAATCTTTCGCTCGACATGGGTGGATTTAAAGATTTTCAGGATCCTTTCTCTTTTACATGCTGTGTCGGTTCAGGAATGGAAAACCACTCTAAATATGGTAAAAACATTTTCTATCATAATGAGAATGAATTATTTTTATTTCAATTTATAGCATCCAGGCTCACCTGGAAGGAAAAAGGAATTATCCTTACACAGAAAACATCTTTTCCGGAAGAACAGTGTTCCCGGTTTGAGTTTAAATGCGAAAAGCCTGTTAAGCTTACTCTGCAGGTTCGCTATCCATCATGGGCCAGGAAGGGTATTGAAATTAAAGTGAACAATAAGCGCCAAAGTGTAACTCGTAAGCCCGGCTGCTTTGTTCCGATTGAAAGAACCTGGAAGACCGGCGATAAAGTAGAGGTAAAAATTCCATTTTCACTTCGTCTTGAATCAATGCCTGACGACAGCAACAGGGTGGCAGTAATGTATGGACCGCTTGTACTGGCTGGTGATCTTGGTCCGGTAACTGATAGTGCTTCAAAAGATATTATGTATGTCCCTGTAATGATGACAGAGAAGAGAGATCCTTCAACATGGATGAAACCTGTTGAAGGAAAACCAAATACTTTCATTACCGTTAACACAGGCAGGCCGCGTGATGTTGAACTGAAACCGTTTTATGCCTCTTATAACAGGAGATATTCGATCTACTGGGATATGTTCAATGAACAGGAGTGGGAAGCGAAGAAGGCAGAATACAATGCAGATCTGGAAAGAATTAAAAGCCTGAAAGAGGCCGAAATTGATTTTGTGCAGCCCGGGGAAATGCAACCAGAGCGTAATCACAATTTCAAAGGAGATAAGAGTTCTACAGGATCATTTAAGGAAAGAGGCAGCAGGGATTCGAGAGGCGGCTGGTTTTCATTTGATCTTAAAACAACTATTAATTCACCTGTTGCCCTTGTTGTTGATTATTGGGGAGGATTCCCGGGAGCAAAAACTTTCGATATTCTTGTAAATAATAAAATCATTGCTACCGAAAACATTTCAAATAAAAAAGACGGACAGTTTATTTCAATTCAATATGATATTCCTGAAGAATGTTTAAAAGGAAGATCTAAAGTGACAATCAAATTCCAGGCGAAACCCGGTAATATGGCCGGACCAGTTTTCGGGGTAAGGACAATCAGAAAATAAGAAAAAGAACTGACACAGCACTCGGAGAGACACTGAGAGACACAGAGGCTCCTTGTCCCGTTGAAGCGGTACTTCCCCCTAAAGAGGGACTGTTTTGGGATAAAAGCCCCCTGGCCGCTTCGCGTCCTTCCCCTAAAGGGGGACTAATTCTGTGGAGTTAAGAGTAATTATACTTATATCCTGAGGATTAGCCCCCCTTCAGGGTGGTTGGGGGGCTGAATATTATGCCAGAATATGTTCCAAGAAGATTTTTATTCCAATTGCAATTAAAAGCAGCCCTCCAATTATCTCAACTTTGTTCCCGAGTCTCGCACCGGCTGATTTCCCGATCCGGATGGCCATCATGGAAGCAAGGAATGTGATAGCGCCAATAACTATTCCAGCCTCCCATATTCTTACATCAAGGAGGGCAAAGCTTATACCAACAGCAAAAGCATCTATACTGGTTCCAAGAGCAATTGTCAAAAGCACAATTGTACTGCTGTAATCTCTTGTTTCCTCATCTTTGGTTTTCTTTAACCCCTCAACTATCATTTTTATTCCAAGGAAAGTCAGCAAACCTAAGGCAATCCAATGATCAGTTGCCTTCAGAGCATCTGAAATTATTGAACCGAGAAAATACCCGGCAACAGTAAGTCCGCCCTGGAATACCGCCAGTACAGTTGCGATCCATGATGCCTGCCGGAAGTGTATACCGCTTCGAATCACACCATATGATAACGAAACAGCGAATGTGTCGAATGATAAACCCAGGGCGATAACCAAAATTGTAAAATAGTCCATGCTGCATTCGTAAGAAGGCAAATATAATATAAATCATCACTCAAATGATTTTGAAATTGATTGTATATATTTGAACACTATAATCATGTATTCTATGAGAGCCGTGATTCAGCGGGTTAGCAGGGCATCGGTGACAATCAGCAATAAAATCAAATCTGAAATTGGAGTTGGTTTACTTGTCCTGATAGGTATAGAAGACACCGATGATGATACTGATATTGAATGGCTGTGCAGTAAGATAGTTCATCTCCGCATATTTAACGATAGCAATGAGATCATGAATTTATCTGTTCTTGAGGTTGGGGGAAATATTCTTGCAATCAGTCAGTTTACACTTCACGCAAAAACCAAAAAAGGCAACAGACCATCATATATACGTGCAGCACAACCCGATCTGGCAATCTTATTGTATGACAGTTTTGTGATAAAGCTCTCCCAACTAATGGGAAAAGAGATTTGTATCGGAGAATTTGGTTCAATGATGCAGATAGAGTCAGTTAACGATGGACCTGTTACTATAATAATTGACACTAAGGAAAAGGAATAATCTGGAATAATGGAATAATGGAATGTTGAAAAGTTGAAATGTTGATTTTTAAATCTATTATTATGACAGATGATCTTACTGAGGATAAAACGTTCAAAAAATCTGTACTTCTTGTTTCAACTTTTGCTGCATTCCTGGTTCCTTTTCTCAGTTCTGCAGTTAATCTTGCCCTGCCCGCAATTGGCAAGGATCTCCATGCAAATGCTATAAGTCTGGGTTGGGTAATAAGCAGTTTTCTTTTATCCTCAGCCATTTTTCTTATGCCGTTTGGAAGACTTGGCGACATTTTCGGCAGAAAAAAGATTTTTTCGCTCGGAATTTTACTGTTTACAATTTCAACATTTCTGATACTATTTTCCCATAGCATTCTCTCCCTGATCGTTTTACGAATATTCCAGGGGTTATCAAGCGCTATGATTTTTGGCACAAGCATGGCAATACTTACCTCAGTTTTTAAACCGGGGGAACGGGGAAGAGCCATGGGTATTAATTTAACTGCAACATATCTCGGTTTATCCTGCGCACCTCCGATAGGAGGATTGCTGACTCAGTATCTCGGATGGAGAAGTATTTTTGCATT
>PLLX01000141.1 GCA_003141415.1 Bacteroidales bacterium | reverse complement strand
CCATTGTCGGTGTCGTATTCTCCTGAATTTCTTTGAAAAGCGTATAGCTACAAAAAGCATTAAAAGTATTATAACTATGGTTGTTATCATAAAGTGTAAGTGTTTCGATTGTATAATGATTTAGTTAAACAACGAAAATCTACTTATAAAAGTATCGTGTTAATAAAACTGCATTCCGATTTGTTCTCGGACTCTGAATATGATAAGGTATATTATGTGTGTCGGACTATCTGACCTGTGGTGAATGTAGTGGTAATTTCTGAGCAAATGAGGCATTGGATATATAAAGAATTAGTGTAAGGATAAATGTTATGATTTTATTTTCATCATGGATACAAAATTTGCATAAATAATTATTATTTATTGCATACAATATACTGTATCTTTATCAACTNNTTCATTTCACTTTATATTGATATACCCTAATTTTAAAACAACTTTATCGAGACAGAATATGGCTAAAAGAGAAAAATTGGATGAGTTAATCATTGCTAACGAAGAAAATGCCTTAGAGTTAGTCACTGCTAACAAAGAAGTTGCCTCTCAAAACGATGAGAAAGGAAAACATGTAGCAGAGTTAATCGTTGCAAACAAAGAAAATGCCTTAGCGTTAGTCACTGCTAACAAATTAATTGCCACTCAAAACGAAGAGATAAAAAAACGTGCAGCAGAGTTAATCATTGCTTACAAAGAACTTGCCTCGCAAAACAAGGAGAAAGAGAAACGTGCAGCAGAGTTAATCATTACCCGCAAAGAACTTGGTTTTCAAGCAGAGTTAGTCATTGCTAACAAAGAACTTGTCTTTCAAAACGATGAGAAAGAAAAACGTGCAGCAGAGTTAATCATTGCTAACAAAGAACTTGCTTNNACCTTTTTATATCAATTCTTGCACATGATTTAAGAAGTCCTTTGGGTGTACTTCTTGGTTTATCAGATTTATTAACAGAAAACATTCGCCAATTCAATATAGACAAAATTGAAAAGCTCGTAAATGAGATTAATCAATCAGCACAAAACACTTTTACTTTACTTCAAGACCTATTGAAGTGGTCAAGAGTACAATCTGGCAAAATTCCTTTTGAACCACAAAACTTGAGCTTTAAATATATTTGTAAGGATATTATTAAAATTCTTAACCCAAATGCCGTTGCAAAAAACATCACAATCAATTATTCTGGTGCGGAGGAGATAAATGTTTTTGCTGATGTTGATATGTTAAAAGCAGTATTGCGAAATCTGGTTTCGAATGCGATAAAATTTACAAACAACGGTGGCGCAATAAATATTAACACAGAGGTTAATTCTGGAAATGTAACAATATCAGTTTCGGACAATGGAATTGGAATAGAACCTGAAAGTTTAACAAAACTGTTTGATATTTCAAAAATTCATACAACAACAGGTACGGCAAAAGAAAAAGGGACAGGCTTAGGGTTATTACTCTGTAAAGAATTTGTAGAAAAACATGGAGGCAAAATTTGGGTAGAGAGTGAGTGCGGTAAAGGCTCAATATTTTATTTTAATATTCCTTACAATNNATTAAAAACCTGAAAATATTAATTGTCGATGATAATGAATTGTTAAGAATAATCCTTTATGAAATGGTTAAAAAGTTCTGTAAAGAATTTTTAAATGCAAAAACTGGAGTTGAAGCGATTGCTGCCTGCCATGATAACCCTGACATCGATTTGATTTTGATGGATTATCTAATGCCCGAAATGGACGGATATGAAGCCACCAGACAAATACGACTATTTAATAAAGAAGTAGTCATAATTGTACAAACAGCCTATGTACTTTCAAATGAAAACGAGATGGCAATAGAAGCGGGATGCAACGATTGTATTTCAAAGCCAATTAATAAGACCTTATTGTATGAGTTAATCAACAAGCATTGTAATAAATAGAAAATGAATACTTGCTTTCAGGAGCAATTGGAAAAACGAAGCCCGTAACTGAGCGCAGCGAATGACAGGCTTTTTCTTTTTTAGTTCCCCCTCAACAGGATCATCGAAGGTAATCCTGCAAATCAGTGAAAAATGACAGGCTTTTTCTTTTTAGTCACCCCTTAACTGGATCACCAAAGGTTAGCCGGTGGAGCCCTACAGAATCTCCAGCTTCACTTGTCAATCTTCAATTCATGCACTGCTATGACAGAAATGCATTCTGAAACGATTTTATTGACAATTCAGCATTTCTTGGGTCAACACAAAAGAAAAAATTGTTTATTAACAGTTTTTTTATTATAATGATACCCCGAAATTACATGGCAAACTTTAAACTTTTTGAATATAAATTTTATGGACTTAAAACTATTTACAAAGACAATTCAAAATCTTTTTTCTTCTTTTTGGTCTCATCGGATCTTGAATGCTGTTCTGAAAGGTGTTGCAATCTATATTGCAATAACATTAGTGTTCGGGTTGCTATATTTTTTGTTTGATTCATTAGATTTTAAGCCGACATTAGGAGGTAAAACAGTCCGCTTCCTGGACTACATTTATTTTAGTGCTGTTACATTCACGACAATCGGATACGGTGATATTGTTCCTAAAGCTGGAGCTGGACAAGTAATTGTTTTTATTGAATCATGTGTTGAGTTGACTTTTGTTCCCGTTTTTGGAGGTTTTCTTGCATACAAATTTTTGCAGAGACCTAATGATATACTACTGACAGACAATTTCTTTATACGTTACAGAGATCAACATATTTTTCTTTCTTCACGGATAGGCAACAAAGGGAAAAACATAATTGACTGCACTGCAGCAATTGAGTTAATTCAAATTGTGAACAATGTGAAGCGGACATTGTATAAACGAGAAATTAATACTCCTTTAGTAGAGCTAATTTGGTTTTTAGAAATTCGTTTGGATGGTGATGAAAACACTTATGCACTTCAACAGTTGAAGACACTAATAAAAAATCCAGACACATCTCTAATCCGTACGACAGTTATTGGCTTTGATTCTAATTCAGGAAATCTGGTTCATGTTTTCAAATATTATACGATGGATAAATTAATATATGGCGGAAAATTTTCAGACGTTTACACTTGGGAAGGAGTTGAACGAACAAAACCTAATTGGGCAAACTTTAATAAAGTTGTCAGTTTAACAATGACTGACCAACAATTTATTGACACCCTCTTACAGTAGAAAGTATGATAGCATTAACCATTACATCGATATCAGGGTGCGAAAAAACCAATACAAATGATTATAAGAAATTTCTTGGCACATGGATATCAAAAGATTCTGTAGATACGATTGAATTTACTTCTGACCAGGATATATATAAAATGATTTCCGGTTTTAACGACCATTTTCTTTACAGTTTACAATCGACAGTATTACAATTGAATACAGGAGGAAAGAAATTCCTTACATTTATATGGGACCACCAACACCAGCCTTTTATCAGTTAAAAGGGAACATATTGACAATGGACTTTATACGACACCTTACGGATTCAGGCAACAAGAAGTTAAATTTCTAAGGAAATAAAATTCATTTCTCTATTGATGAAACAGATAAAATCAGGTAAATTTGATAAAACAATTTAGCATGCATTGAATTCCAGATGATTAACTTGATTTAGAGAGTAATAAGGAAATTTAAACTCTAAGAACAACCAGCTATGAAAAAGATATCGCTAATGTTGGTATTATCAATTATATTCTTTTCATGTGAGAAGGACTATTTAATCCCTGACAAAGAAGTTCCCGAATGGCTGAAGACAAAAATCAATCAGGATGAACAAATAATCAGGGATTCACCGCAATTAATGAATGCTTACGGTGCCTGGCTTCGATATAAATGGCAAAGTGAAGACTATTTTGAGTATCACAATGAATTAAGCTCATCGCTACCCCAACCTATTTCAGAAAAAGGCGATACCCTGAATTTTTATGTCACTGATTCAACCACAGACTACTACAAAGAAAAATGTTGCAAGCAGTATGTTTGGAAAGCACCTGAATACAAAGATTTACCGGGGAAGAAATAATTCTCTTTTGTCGCTAATATTAAGATTTAAGGGATGAAATTTATAGGTTTTAATTATTATCAATACAGAACTAATAACAAATGACACATTTAAAATTCATTACACTTCTTTTCTAGGACGAGACACTAATCTGGAAAAATCAGAGGCCTTGACCTCCTTTAGCTTGAGTAAATTGACCATCATTTATCGGAGTTAAGTGTCTGTTATTAAGTTATGTATGTTGATTATAATTTGACTGGCCAAATGTGGTCAAGACATCCGGCCTTTGTACTTTAACATTCAATACATAAATGGAACTGTCATCGCTGCCAATAAATACCTTGTTTTGGCAAATCACAGGAGATGAAAATACCCTTGCTGCTGTCTTGAAACTCCATTTTACCCCATGAAATTTGTTAATACCCAAGGTTTTATAGTACCCTGAATGAGTGGCATCTGCATGAAAGAAAGAGGATTCTTTATTTACAATGCTCTTGCAGGCAATGAGCATTGCAACTGCAACACAGATGGCAATAGATTTGAATTTTGTCATAATTTAAAATAAGGTTTTATCTTAGAAGGCCGCTACTCCATAACTTTAACCTATGCTAAATTAAACAATATGTAAACATTTAATGCATACAAGATAAATATTCATTCAAAAATTTATCATTTCTGCATTTGCAAATCAATGCTTTAATTTTACTCACGATCTTCTATTAAATCTGCGATTCAACTTCCGGAAGGAATATTTATATTCAATTAATTGTCTAATCAAATAGGAATAGTTATTTGGCTTTTAATCCAATATTATTGCTCTGGTTACATGAGCTTAAAAAAATTAAAAATATACGAAATGACAAAAATTGTTTCAGCCTTCTTTATAGTTTGTCTTTTTATTTCATGCACAAACAAGGTTTATAATTCATCGAGTTGGCAAAGCAAGCAAATCACTGTTGATGGAAAAATACCTGAATGGTCAAATCCATTAAGGTTTTACGATCAGGAAACCGGAATCAGCTATTGTATTTCAAACGATCATTATAACCTTTATTTGGTCTGTAGCATATCAAATGAATTTATGCAAACAAAAATATTGCGTTCAGGTCTTGAATTCGGAATAGACACTCTGGGGAAAAAATCCTTTTCTGTCGGTGTAAGGTATCCTATCGGTAATATATCTGAAAAGGAGCTGAAAACAAATACTAACCCTCCAACTTCATCAGCTTCTAACGGAAAACCCGACCGTTCTGCCTTCAAACTAAAACTTCTTGCCGAAGCAACAGAAATACAACTGGTTGGATTTAAACCACAATTGGGAAAATTCATATCTTTGGTCGATTCTAATAAATCGGGTATTTCAGCAGCTATAAATTTTGATATGAATGGCATAATGAATTACGAAGCCGTAATTCCCTTTTCAACATTTTACAAAAAAGAGCTGACCCCATCGGATTCAAACAGAGTTTTTAACTATCAGATTAAAATTAATCCGGTTGCCAAATCAAATAATGGTTCAAATAGTGGTGGTGGATCGCGTGGTGGTGGATCGCGAGGCGGAGGAATGGGTGGTGGTGGAATGCGTGGCGGAGGAATGGGTGGCGGTGGAATGAGAGGTGGTGGAATGAGAGGTGGCGGAATGAACGGTGGCGGAATGAACGGTGGTAACCGGATGTCGGGAGAAAATGGAGCCAATGGTTATCAAAGAAATGCCAACATTTCAGGAGTTACAAAAACAAAAATAAAACTGAAACTTGCTTACAGGTAGTGTTAAAATTCCAGGTCCACACTGGAAGTCTTAAAACATTTTAACAACAGAACGAGGCATACCTAATATAAACTCTTCCTCTTTTCAGTCAGTTTCTCATCTGAGATAAAATCATCATATTCCATCTGTTTGTCAATCGTTCCTTTGGGTGCTATTTCAATAACCCGGTTACAGACAGTTTGAATGAAAGCATGATCGTGCGAAGACATCAGAATATTTCCCTTAAATCTGATCAGAGTATTATTAAATGCCTGGATTGATTCAAGGTCGAGATGATTAGTGGGAGTATCGAGAAGCATTACATTTGCGTTCCTGATCATCATTCGTGCGATCATACACCTTACTCTTTCTCCACCTGAAAGCACATTCACCTTCTTATAGATATCTTCTCCGGAAAAAAGCATTTTTCCCAGAAAACCTCTCAGGTACAATTCACTTGTATCAGCAGAATATTGCGACAACCAGTCTATAAGGCTAATATCCTTTTTAAAAAACTCCTCGTTCTCAAGGGGAAGATAAGCTTTTACAATTGTCTGACCCCACTCGAATGATCCATGATCAGGTTTTTCATGACCCTTAAGAATTTCAAAAAGAGCGGTCATAGCACGGGAATCTCTTGAAAGAAATACTATTTTGTCATTTTTGTTCACAGTAAAGTTCAAATCTCTGAACAGGGTTCTGCCCTCAACACTCCTGGTCAGCCCCTTTACTGTCAGAATATTATTCCCTGGTTCTCGTCCGGGTGTAAAGATAATTCCGGGATACTTGCGTGTTGATGGCTTAATTTCTTCAATATTAAGCTTTTCAATCATTTTTTTTCTACTGGTGGTTTGCTTGGATTTTTTTACATTTGCCCTGAACCTGGCAATGAACTCCTGTAGTTCCTTTTTCTTTTCCTCTGCTTTTTTATTCTGGGCAAGCTGCTGTCTGAGAGCCAATTGGCTCGACTCATACCAGAAACTATAATTACCTGAAAATTGTTGTACCCTGCTAAAATCAATGTCTATTATGTGAGTACATATAGAATCTAAAAAATGCCGGTCATGCGATACTACCAATACTGTATTCTCAAATTCAGATAACCAGTTTTCAAGCCAGTTCACTGTATCAAGATCAAGGTCATTGGTAGGTTCATCGAGTAAAAGATTATCAGGCTTCCCAAACAGGGCTTGTGCCAGCAGCACTTTCACCTTTTCTTTACCTGAAAGCTCTTTTAGCAATCTGTGATGATTTTCCTCTTTGATTCCCAAACCACTTAACAAACTGGACGCATTACTCTCCGCGTTCCAGCCATCCATCTCAGTGAATTTTTCCTCAAGTTCTGACGCCCTTATTCCATCAAGATCTGAAAAATCAGTTTTATTATAAAGTAGTTCCTTTTCTTTCATTGTACTCCATAACCTGGAATATCCCATCATAACTGTATCTAGGACAATACATTCGTCAAATTCAAAATGGTCCTGTTTCAGTACAGACAAGCGCTCTCCCTGTCCAAATGAAACTGACCCTGTGCGGTATTCCACCCCTCCGTAAAGCATTTTCAGGAAGGTTGATTTCCCTGCTCCGTTGGCTCCTATTATTCCATAACAGTTGCCGGGTATGAAAATTTGATTAACATCCTGAAATAAAATGCGTTTACCAAACTGGATACTAAGATTTGAAGCTGTAATCATGTTTTAGATTATCTGAAAGAATAGATATTTACTGCCACTATTGACGAAAAGTGTGCAAAAGTAAACAATAAAATCCATTAACCAAGAGGTTGAGGTTGAGGCTTAGGTTGAGTATCTGAACCTGCAATAGTTTTGCGGA
>PLLX01000078.1 GCA_003141415.1 Bacteroidales bacterium | reverse complement strand
TGATTAGATTAATCAGATTAATCGGAATCGGTTACGATTTGTTACCTTATATTTCAACTTTTTAACCTATTTCAACGGCTCATTAACCAGAAGCCAGTATAATCCCAGACTGCTCATTGCATTTATAAACTGGTCGAAATCCACTGGTTTTACAACATAGCTATTTGCGCCCAGGTCATAAGCTTCCTTCATATCAGGTTCCTGTTTCGAAGAAGTTACGACAACTATTGGGATATGAGAAGTACGCTTATCTCCTTTTACAATTTTAAGAACTTCAAGTCCGCTTACCTTCGGTAGTTTTAGATCTAAAAGGACCACTTTTGGCGGATTTTTAATACTCCTCTTTTCAAATTTTCCTCTGCAGAAGAAAAAATCAAGAGCTTCAGCCCCATCCCTGGCAACTAAAATATTATTGGCCAGGTTATTTTTCTTAAGAGCCCGTAAAGTAAGTTCTGCGTCATGAGGATTGTCTTCTACGATTAAAATTTCAATTGCGCTAAAATCTTCCATGATTTGTCGTTATTAGTCAATAATAAATCTTGTTGCTTGTTGCTTGTTGCTTGTTGCTTATTGCTTGTTTTGCCTGCCGACTTCGGCGACCGAAGGCCGAAGCTTTAGCGAAAGCAGGTTGATTGCTTCGCGTTTCGTGTTTCGCGTTTTTCTTGGTCTCAACCAGCAACCAGTAACCAGCAACTTTTTTCACTTTTATCTTTTTACTTTTGTCTTTTGTCTTTTGTCTTGAACAGGTAATGAGAAATAGAACGTCGCTCCCTTTCCAACTTCACCTTCAGCCCACACTTTACCTCCATGTTTTGAAATAATTCTCTGCACTATTGCCAATCCGACTCCGTTTCCTTCAAATTCGGCTTCACTGTGCAAACGCTGGAACACTCCGAATAATTTATGCTTATAATTCATGTCAAACCCTACTCCATTATCTTTTATGGAATATGCTATCCTGTCAGATTTCAGCTGTGATTTGATTTCTATTTCAGAAATCTTTTCTTTTGACGAGTATTTAATCGCATTTGAAATCAAATTATTCCAGACTATCCTCAACAGGTTGGCGTCGCCAAATACCTTATGGAGTTTCCCTAATTTCAGGTTTATTCTGGATTTTTGATCATGAGAGCAAATTTCTTCAAATACTGTCAGGACCATAGATTTCATGTTGAGTATTGAAGGATTCATGCTGGTTCTTCCGATTCTTGAAAAGCTCAGAAGATCATCGATCAGCTCTCCCATCTGAGTTGCGCTTGAGGATATAATTTTACAGATTCTCTTGCCCTCATCATCAAGTATTGGTTCGTAGTCTTCGAGCAGGATCTTCGTAAAACCATGGACTGAACGCAAAGGAGCCCTGAGGTCGTGAGATACGGAATAGCTGAATGCTTCCAGCTCCTTATTGGCTGCTTCAAGCAGTTCTGTTCTCTGAATTACACGTACTTCAAGTTCTTCATTTAACTTCTTTATCTGAAATTCTGCATTTTTCCGATCTGTAATATCTTCCTGGACTGAAACAAGAACTTTCCCATATTTTGAGTGGTTAAAAATGGCAACATTTGCATGGTTCCAAAAAACTGTTCCATCCTTTTTGATATTTAGTACTTCGCCTGTCCAAAAACCCTTCTTATCAAGCTGACTCATAATTTCTATGGCTGTCTGTTCAGGACTTTTCTCAGTCGGTGCATTAACAATTGAAACATGTTTTCCGGTCATATCACCTGGCCCATACCCAAACAACTCTTCAAATTTCGAGTTCGTATAGACAATAATACCGTCCTCCATTCTTACAAGATACACAGCTTCAGCCATATGACTCATAATCTCACTCTGAATACGCAATTCATCCTCGGCCTCTTTGCGCTTGGTAATGTCTTCTATACTTGAGATAATACAATTTCTATTGGCAAGTTTAATTACCTGGGCGGATAGTAATACTGTTGAGATGTTCCCGTCTTTTGCTCGTAACAGAGTCTCCTGGTGTAAAATGGCATTTCCTTCACGGAGAGAATCAATCATATTTTTTCTATCCTTTTCATGAACCCATATTTTCATATTTAGCGTGGTGCTGCCTAGTGCCTCTTCACGGGTGAACCCCGAAATAGTGGTGAAAGCATCGTTGATCTCTATGATTCTGCCATCTTCTATATTAGCTATTATAAAGGAAATGGGCGATGTACGGAAAGACTTGGAGAATCGTTCTTCGCTTTCGCGCAGCGCCTCTTCAGCAGCCTTACGTTCAGTAATGTCGTTTACCGAAGTCATAAAATACTGGGGGTTATTTTCATAATCGCGGCGCAGTGATGTGCCTATATCAGCCCAGATTACAGAACCATTTTTATGGATATATCTCTTGGTGAAGCGCACCGAATCCTTTTTACCTGAAAGAATTAAATTCAGGGAATCGTTGGTCAGTTCAATATCATCCGGATGAGAAATGTCCTCCCAATTCACTCTTTTGAGTTCTTCGGGCTGGTACCCAAGCATTTCACAAAAAGCCCTGTTAACATTGATTTCACCGGAAGGAAGAGTTATTGACTTCGCAATTAAAGAATGGTCAAACACATATTTGAATTTGTCCTCACTCTCACGCAATAATTCTTCTGCCTGTTTCCTTTCAGTAATATCAAGAATTGTCCCGACAATAGAAACCAGGTCATCATTATCATCGTAACTGCCTCTGAAAGTCGAGTAATAATAACCAATACTCTTATCGGGACGAAGAAACTTCTGTTCATAAGTACCAGGGTTATGAGTTTCAATCGCTCTGCTGATTAATTCCTTTCCGCGCTGATTATCCTCAGGCCAGGGCGACAGTTCAAGGATAGAATCTATTTGTGGTTTGAACGTTGCAGGATCAAGGCAGAATATCTTAAATACCTCATCTGACCAATCAACGTTGCCGGTTTTAATATCCCAGAACCAGAAACCCAGATGAGCCATCTCCTGGGCCTCTCTCAGCCTTTTTTCATTTTCATGCAAAGCTTCCTCAGTCTTTATACGATCGGTAATATCCTCAACGGTTCCGTCATAGTAAAGAATTTTCCCCTGAATATCCCGTACGGCATTAGCGCTTTCTCTAACGAAGAGTGTTTTCCCGTTCCTCTGGTTCCAGGCAGACTCCAGTCCTATGATCTTTCCATCCTTTTCTATCGTTTCAAGGAATTTTGATCTTGGATAATCCGGTTTATATCCTTCCTGCTGCAGATTGCGCTGTGCGAGTTGTTCAAATGAATCAAATCCAAGCATACTAACCATAGCAGGATTTGCCATCAAAATTCGACCATCAATAGTGGTACGGTATATTCCGATGGTGACATTTTCATAAAGGCTTCGGAAACGTTCTTCGCTATCTCTAAGTGCTGTCTCTCCCAACTTTCGTTCAGTAATATCATTGAAATAAAGGGCGACCTTCCGATTCTCCTGATCTTCCACTCTGGAAGCCCGAACCTCATACCACCTGTTCAATGCTTTTGCTTCATTCTCAAAACGTACCGATTCACCTGTCAAGGCAACTTTTCCGTAAATTTCAAACCAATATGCTTCATGATCCGGAGCCAGCTCGCGCATTAATTTACCTTTAGCATTATGTAATCCGGTCTGCTTTTCAAATGACGAATTGACCTCAAGGAAACGGTAATCGACAGGTCTGTTTTTCGTATCAAAAACCATTTCAATAATGCAAAATCCTTCAATCAAAGAGTTGAATACATTCCAGTAACGTTCTTCGCTTGACCTGAGGGCTTCTTCTGCCAGCTTGCGCTCAGTAATAACATCAAAGACAGCAACAAAGTATTCCTTTTGAGGACTATACACAGAGATTGCGAACCACATTTTCAGAGAATCAACATAGGTCTCAAACACTTCCGGCTTTCCGGTTAAAGCTACTCTGCTATATCTTTCAAGTAATTCCGGATCTGCCTCCTGTATGCCCGGAATAACTTCGGAAACCTTTTTCCCTTTGACATCCTTTAAACCGGTAAGTGATTCAAACGCGTCATTAACATTTACATATAAGAAATCTGGAGGTAATCCTTCTTCATAAAGCATTTTGCAATAAGCAAATCCATTCAGCATGTTTTCGAATAACTCCCGAAAGAGTTCTTCACTTTTTCTCAGATCATTGTCAGCCTGAAAAAGTTTAACATCATTTGCAACCTGCTTCCTGTAAAGGTTGATCTGTTGAGTCCATATCCAGAATCCAAATATCGAGGCATTTATCAGAATTAGTAAAACTATAACAATAAGAATCAGGAAGACATACCTTTTAAGAGGTGATAAAATTTCCTCTTTATCAACTTTTGCTACCATAAACCATGGTAAACCGGGTATTCCTGCTGCATAACCCACAACCGGGACATTTCTGTAATCTACTCCTTCAACAATTCCCTCATTACCTTTTACAGCTTTTGATGCCAGAAGACTATCCTCACTGACAGGTAATTTTAAATTCAACGCTGTATTTTTCAAGTGCCGGAGTTCATTAAGGTAAAGGATACTATCTCCTTCCTTCCTTAAGAGAAGTGTCTCGGAACTTTTACTCTGAGTCGGCCATGATTGAATAAGCGGGAAAAGAACCTTCGCCGGATCAATTCGGAGAATAGCTACCCCGACAGCAACCCGCTTTTTATTGACAGAATTAAAAAGCGGGACAAGTATATCAAGATGAATATAAGGGATTTCTTTTGACTGGTGAAGATCTGTCATCATTACATTTTCAACCTTCAAGGTTATCTTCATCTCCTTTTTAATAGAATCACCCAGAATGGAGTCAGAAGTTATTACAGATAATCTGACCTTTAATGAAGTATCAGCAATTAACACATTGCTGTAATCGTATTCATTTATTATTGACTTCATCCAGTCATCCAGTTCAGTTTTAATTTCCTGGTTTTTGTTGCCAAAAAAATGCGAAATACTTCTGATCAAAGGTTCATCATTTTTAATGACTTTTGCATCACCTAGCCGCTCATTATGCCAGCTTACAATCTGGTTTATCTTCAAAAATGCAATAGCTGAAAGGTTATTTTCCTGTTCGGCGAAAATCCGGGCTCTTTGGGATCTATAATAATAAATACCCAACAGAATTATTGCAGCTGAGAATAAAAGGAATATCAGAGCTAGTTTCCATGGAATGGTTTGCTTTTGTTCAGGTGTAATTTTAGATTCCGACATCCCAGTAATTTTAGTTCTAATAATTTATAATGCCTTTTATATCTGACACTTATAAATTATGTTAACCTCAAATTTCTTTTATTATCTAAAGAATAAAACTCCCAATCAGGTAATAAAAAAAATATGTCCAAATATCAGTTTTAACAAGTTAAGCATTTGTCGGGCAATTGGTTATAGGTAAAAGACTAGTATTTGTGTAGGTGTTTGGACTACAAAAACTGGATAAGGCCGGTCTGTCGCCGATTTCAGTCCTTAAAGTCATTTTGGAATTGACATTTAAACAATTGAATCGAATGATTAAGACAACCTGAAAGACAAGACCTCAAGACTTCTCTTTCAAACTTTCCAATATAGAATATCTGATAAGGTCAGCTGTCGAATGAAGTTTAAGCTTATCCAGTAATCGTTTCCTGTAGGTGCTTATGGTTTTTGGACTGAGAAACAATTCTAAAGCAATCTGAGCTATAGTTTTTCCTTCAGAAAACAGGACCAATACTTCCATTTCCCGTGCTGAAAGTAAGGCATGAAGAGGCTTGCTGTCATTCGTAACCGCACTTTCGGCAAGATTATCTGCAAGGGAAGAACTTATATATCTCTGACCTTCTGACACTTTAATAATGGCCCGGATAAGATCGTCAGGGTCGCTGGATTTTGTCAGAAATCCCGAAGCTCCTGATTTTAAAGCCTTAATGGCATACATCTCTTCGGAATGAATGCTCAGTATCAAAACTGCAGCAGATGGTTGTATCTTTTTTGCCTGGCTGATTAATTCCAGCCCGCTTCTCCCGGGCATTGAGATATCGAGGAGAATTACATCATACTTCTGATTTGCCAGCTTTCTGATTAATTCCTTTCCGTCAGCGGCTTCGTTAATCAGACCTATCCGTTCATCATCTTCAAGGATATGTCTGATACCTCGCCTTACAATGGGGTGATCATCCGTTATCAGAACTTTAATCATGCTTTTTTATATTCTTTATTGGAATCGATACTTTTACAGTTGTCCCGGCACCCTTCTTTCCTTCTATATCCAGCTTTCCACTGACTGATTTTACCCTCTCATTAATTCCTGCTATACCCATTGATTTTAATGAATTGATTTTTTCTTCCTCAATTCCCTTCCCGTTATCTCTTATAATCATCACAACTTTATCATTTATTAAATTCAGCCTGACCTCAGTAAATGAAGCAAGAGAATGACGGATAATATTGGTGAGAGATTCCTGTAGTATCCTGTAAATCACCAGGGAAAACTGAGTATCAATTTTAAATTCAACCGGATCATAATCAAATGAATATTTTATTCCGGAAATATTTCCGAATTTCCTAAGTTGCAACCTGACAGCTTCAATAAGTCCAAAATCAAATAATATGGAAGGACGGAGGTCAGAGGATATCTCCCTGATATTGTCAAATGTTTCTTTTATCAGCAGGTTAATGTTTTCCAGTTTGTTTTTTACAACCTGCGACTGGACTCCCATCCTGCTTTTGACCCATGCTATTTCCAGGTTCATTGCCGTTAGCTTCTGCCCGATATCATCATGCAGGTTCAGCGCTATTTTCGATCTTTCATTCTCTCTTATTTCCTCAAGGTGAGCCGCCAGTTTCCGAAGTTTCCTTTGTGATTTCTTAAGCTCAGTCTCTGCCTTTTTCCGATTGGTGATATCCATGAAAATTGTGGCGAATCGCTTTCCGTCGGGCGGTGTTGTGGTAATATTAAACCATCTTTTGCTGGGCTTATGATATAATTCAGTTTTAGCAACACCATCCATTTTACTGTGACTTTTCCACCAGTTGCGGATATATGCGGTACTCACCTCATAAATATCTGTCGCTCTTCTTCCGATTACCTGTACATTGCTATAAATCGCTTGTTTTGAGAATGCAGGATTGACAGCAAGAATAATATAATCGACCACGTCACCGTTTTCATCCAAAACGATCTCATTAATCGCCAATCCCTCCTCTATAACATTGAAAAGGGAATGATAACGCTCTTCACTCTCAATCAATTTATTCTCAGCAAATTTCCTTGTAGTAATGTCGCGGATTATCATACTTGTCCTGGGTTGACCATCTTTATTGTTAAAGATCGAACTAGTCAGCTCTGTCTGAAATTTTGTTCCATCTTTTCTGATCATAGTAAGTTCCCCGACTGTCCTTCCCTTCTGACTTC
This sequence comes from Bacteroidales bacterium, assembly GCA_003141415.1. Lineage (GTDB taxonomy): Bacteria > Bacteroidota > Bacteroidia > Bacteroidales > VadinHA17 > LD21. Next base: position 18,162 of record PLLX01000078.1, on the reverse strand, counting down.
TTTCTTCAAGCAATACCGGCAGCCGCGGGTCGCTGAGATCTACTAACCCGTTCCTCCCGGTTTTGCAAATATTTTCTTCAGTTCTCCGGAACATTGTGCAAGCAGCCTCATTTGCTGAATATATATTCCCATCAGGAGATGTCAACAGAATGGCATCGAGACTACTTTCATACAACAAACGGTAGCGTTCTTCACTTTCCTTTAAAGCTACTTCTGTTTTCTTATGCTCAGTTATGTCGTTAAACAGTACAGCGACTTGTCGGTTTTCAGGTTGACCAAAGCGAAAAGCGTAAACATCATAACGACGGTGCAACTGCTCGGCAATATTCTCAAAGCGTACCGGTTGTCCTGTTAAAGCAATTTTTCCGAAAATTTCAAACCAATACACTTCGAGTTTCAGCGCAAGCTCGCGCATTCTCTTCCCTTGCACATTAATGAGTCCTGTTTGTTTTTCGAATGACGGATTGATCTCGAGGAAACGAAAATCTACCGGCTTTTCATTATCGTCGAAAATCACTTCTATGATACAGAATCCTTCGTCAATCGAATTAAACAGAGTATGGTAATGTTTTTCAGATTCGGACAATTTATCAGTTGTCAGCTTGCGTTTAGTGATGCCTTTTTCGTATGATTCTTTTAATGAATCATACTTCTTTTGAAGCGTTAGCAACTCTTTAATGAATTCGTCCTTAGTTTTATTCCGCCAATTCATTTTGTTTTAAGTTTTCAACATAACGAAAGACTACTGGAATCTTAATGTTAAAATCAGGTAATTAGTATCAGCAATTTAAGTCTTTTTTTGCATTTCGGCTGATTAAAAACTAAATTTACAGAAAAGTCCAATTAACGAACAAAAGCAAAAGACCATGAAAAAAGTTAACCTGATAATCAGTGTTTTAATTGCACTCTTTATCTTAAGTTCAACAATCTCCTTCTCTCAGGACTGGCCGCAATGGCGAGGAATGAACCGTGACAGCAAGGTAACAGGATTCAAAACACCTGCAGTATGGCCGGCTGAATTAAAACAGGCATGGAAAGTTACCGTTGGTTTTAGCGATGCAACACCTGTGCTCGCGGGCAATAAAATATATCTGAATACCCGTCAGGGTGATCAGGAGGCAATACTTTGTCTCGATGCAGCAACAGGCAAAGAACTTTGGAAAACCACTTATGCTGCCATGGCTGTTACAGGTCCATCGGCTTCGCAGCACCCGGGTCCGAGAGGTACGCCTGCAGTTTCAAATGGAAAGATTGTTACATTCGGAGCATCAGGTATACTATCCTGCCTCGATGCAGCAACCGGCAAATTGCTCTGGAGAAAAAATAATCCTTCAAATGCTTTTCCGGCTTTCTTTACCGGAGCATCTCCCCTCATCACTGACGGAATGTGTATTCTGCATATCGGGAAGATGGATGATGGCAAGGTGGTTGCTTATGACCTGAACTCAGGCGATGAAAAATGGAAATGGTCAGGTGAGGGACCTTCTTATTCATCTCCCTCGGTTATGACCATTGAAGGGAAAAGACTTCTGGTAGTAATTACAGAAAAAAACATTATGGCACTAGGTTTAGCAGACGGGAAACTCCTCTGGCAGATTGCAACTCCGGTTCAACAACGCTTTTATAATTGTGTCAGTCCTTATATTGACGGACAAACAATTTATTACACAGGACAGGGTACAGGAATGAAAGCAATTAAAGTAGAGAAATCAGGTAATGAATATGTTACCAAAGAACTGTGGAGCAATACAGAGATTGGCGCAAAATGGAATACCCCGATCCTTAAAGATGGATTCCTTTATGGTTTTACAGATCAGAAAAGAATTTACTGCCTTAATGCATCCACCGGTCAAACAGCATGGATTGATAATGCGGTCAGCAGCGATTTTTCAACAATGGTGGATTGCGGTTCAGTCATTATCGGATTAACAAGCACGAATAATCTGATGGTTCTGAAACCAGACGGAAAAGAGTACTCGGAAGTGGCCAAATACAAAGTCGCCGACACCCCTATCTATGCCTTTCCTGTTATCTCAGGGAATAGTATTTATGTTAAGGATGCTGAAACGCTGATGATGTATAGTTTCTAGAACCTCTCCCTAAATCCCGTCCCCCGCTCTCCTGGGAGCGGGGGACGGGAGCTGGTGAGGCTATTATCTCTCTCTCCTCATAAACTCCCCTTTTGAGTTGGTCAGAAGGTTCTTTGTTAGATAAGATACTCCTGATCCTATTGCTGCGATGACAACTGGTTTAATTGTTATCCAGTTGATAACACCTCCATTAGCAACAAGCTGATAGAAACCTGTCAAAAAGGTGCAAAAGATTACCACAATCAATCCTTTAATAAAATCATGCCGGTTAAGTCTCAGAAATTTTGATCTCATTTTTTTATTTTTTCAGACAGACATCATTTAATACCAAATTTACATCATAAAATGATAAACATCAAGCAACGCTTATTAAATTTTAATGCGTGTGCGGTGTGCGGTGTGTGGAACGGTAAAATTAAGCCGCAAACCGGTTACCGCATACCGGCAGCCATTTTTTCTTCCTACCAGACTTTCTCCATGAGAAGGATATTCCTCAAATCATTCGGAGTTATATTTTCCCTGATCTCCCCTATATCAACCACAGAAATGAAACCTGACTCTTCGGAGATAACAACTATTAGCGCATCTGAGTGTTCAGACATCCCGATTGCTGCCCGATGTCGCATACCGAAACGGGGCGGTAAAGTGACCTGGTCCGTAGTTGGCAAAGGACATCTGGCTGCAAGGATCAAACCTCCTTCAATCAAAACAGCTCCGTCATGCAAGGGAGTATTCTTAAAAAATATTGTTTCGAGTAACTCTGCACTGATCTGAGCCTTAAGCATTTCACCTCCTTCAGAGAAAAGGGCAAGGCTGCTTTTTCTTCCAATTACTATCAAAGCTCCGGTTTTATTTGACGACAGTCTTTCACATGCTTTGACTATCTCCTCAGCTTCTCTTGGGCTCCCGGGCTCATTTGTGACCAGAGAAAATAACCTGCTGAATGAAAACCTGCTGCGTGTGATATATTTATTTCCGATCACCAGTAAAAACCTTCTTACCTCTTGTTGAAACACAATAATAAGTGCAATTACACCTACACCGATCACCTGACCGAGTAATGCACTTATAAGCTCCATATTCAGCGCTTTAACAACAAGCCAGAACAGGTAGATAATAAATATTCCCAGAAAGATGCTTAGGGCCGCTGTACCTCTTATCAGTCGGTATAACTGGAATAGTACTAATGCAACAAGAACAATATCAATAATATCAAGTATGGTAATATGAAATGGCATGGCGGTGGAATAATATTCGTTAAAAATATAGAAACATTTTTAAAAATGTAATATGACAATCGTGAATCATTAATAATGGGTAAAGTGAATAGATTTGCATTTTCATTTTATTCCTGACTCTGCCATATCGATTTGAGATTCCTCATTTCTCTACCTTGCGGTGAATTCATTCGGAAGCGAGGAATCTCACCGATTAGTTACAGAATTTCTAATCTTTTGTAGTAATTTGACTGTCTGAACCGCCTCCTTAACATCATGAACCCGAAGTATATCCGCGCCATTAAAAAGGGCTATAGCATTCAGTGCAGTTGTTCCGTTAAGAGCCTCATCAACAGAGATATTAAGTGTCTTCCAGACCATCGATTTTCGTGATATGCCAACAATAACCGGCAACCCGGTTATAGAAAAATCTCCAAGTCGTCTTAGCAGATCAAAATTATGATCCATGGTTTTCCCGAATCCAAATCCAGGATCAATTATAATATCCTTCAGTCCTGCATTCTGCAATTTGAAGATCCTTTCTCCGAACCATTTCAGAATATCAGCTACCACATCATCATAAACCGGTTTATTCTGCATAGTGCGTGGGTCCCCCTTCATATGCATTAAAATATATGGCACATTCAGTTTCTCAACAGTTAAAAACATTTTGCTGTCAGCATCGCCACCTGAGATATCATTTATCAAATGAGCTCCGCATCCAACAACTGCCTCTCTTGCTATATCTGCCCGGAAAGTATCGACCGATATTATTGCCTCAGGGAAGTTCCTGCTTATCAGTTTAATAGCCTTTAAAACACGAATACTCTCCTCTTCAGCAGTGATATCTTTGGCTCCCGGGCGCGAGGAGAATCCACCGATATCAAGAATATCCGCACCATCCTCCAACATTCGGGTTGCTGCCCTGAGTATATCCTCCTCAGTATTATAGCGGCTCCCTTTATAGAAAGAGTCAGGTGTAATATTTAATATTCCCATAACTTTGGGAATCTCAAGGTCAAGCAACTTGCCCCCCGTGTTTATATATCTGGGTTTTTCCGGAAACATAGTTTTAAAGAATAGCCGAAATTAATGAAATTATTATTTAAACCCTCCATACATTTCCATCTTTGCCCGGTGGTTATTACATTTGTACTGAATGAAATCAATTAAATGATGAAGCTTTTTGTTATTGAAGGGGTTGACGGAGCCGGCAAATCAACACAAATTAAATTGTTAAGAGACTTTTTTTCAAAAAAAGGATATAACTGTGAATATCTGCACTTTCCAAGAACGGAAACCCCATACTTCGGCGAGCTTATTGCAAGGTTTTTAAGAGGAGAATTTGGTTCCCTGAATGATGTTGATCCATATCTGGTGGCAATGCTATATGCTGGCGATAGAAAGGATGCATCAAGCTTAATAAGCAATTGGCTATCAGAAGAAAAGATAGTCCTGCTTGACAGATATACTTATTCCAATATAGCTTATCAGTGTGCCAAATTGCACGACGTATCAGGACAGGATAAGCTCATGAACTGGATTTTGTCTCTAGAGTTTAACCATTTTGCAATACCGAAACCCGACCTTAATATTTTTCTCGATGTTCCATTTACATTTACTGAAAACAATTTAACAAAGGCACGAACAGGAAATGACAGGGATTATCTTAACGGTACAAGGGATATCCACGAAGAAAGTATGGTATTTCAGAAAAAGGTCAGGGATATTTATCTGAGAATTTCAGAATCGGATGACCATCTTGCAGTTATTGACTGCAGTAACAGTAAAGGTGCGATGCTAACGCCTTCTGAAATATTCGACCTTATTGTAAAAGTTTTCAATAAAAGAAAGCTTATCTGAAATGAAGATTTTAAGAACTGTAAGCAGAATAACCATAGGTCTGGTTTTTATCTTCTCTGGAATAGTAAAGGCAATTGACCCTCTCGGCTCAGCTTACAAATTTCATGATTATTTTCAGGCATTTCACCTTGGGTTTCTTAATACCCTGAGTCTTACACTTGCAATTTTTTTGTCTACTGCTGAATTCATTGCAGGTTTCTCAATACTTACTGGTTTGAGATATAAAACAGGAATTTGGGGTGTTACGATCCTTCTGGCAATCTTTACTCCGATCACCTTCATTCTTGCACTTACAAATCCGGTTTCGGATTGCGGATGTTTCGGCGATGCAATTCATCTTACCAATTGGCAGACATTCGGAAAAAATATAGTGCTAGTGTTCTTATTGATAGTACTTTATACAGGAAGAAATCAAATTAAAAGACTCTTTGCCAAAACGACCGAATGGGTTATAATATTCACAGCTATTGTTCTTTTCATAATTTTTTCATTCGCAAACCTGATGTATCTCCCTGTTATCGATTTTCTTCCATATAAAACAGGTGTAAAAATTTCTGATAAAATGATTGTACCTGACGGTGTACCTGTCGATGAGTACAGGACAACTTTTATATATGAAAAAAACGGGATCAAAAAGGATTTCAATATTAATGATTATCCGTCTAATGATTCAACCTGGAAGTTTGTTGATCAGAAATCGATTCTTATAAAAAGAGGATACAAACCTCCAATACACGACTTTATAATTACATCATTGAGTGGTGAGGATCTTACTCAACAAATATTATCGCGTCAGGGTTATACTTTCTTAATGATTTCAAAAAAACTTGCTGAGTCAGGACATAAAGCTTTATCCGACGGATTCAAACTTGGCAATTATTGTATAGCCAGTGGAATTAGCTTTTATGTTCTGACCTCTTCAGGAACAGAAGAGGTGAAAAGTTATGGGAACGGATTAACTTTCTGTTCAGCTGATGAGACTACATTGAAAACAATGGTAAGGGCAAATCCCGGATACATTCTGATTAAAAATGGTATAATTATCGGGAAATGGTCGTGGGCAAATGTTCCGGGAAAGGAGTGGTTTAGCAAACTTTTAATTGTAGACAAATAATTTACATTTCAACTTTAGGCACTCGAAACCTCAGATCACTTTAAGTACCTGTTTTTTTGTACATTTAAATATTATTACAATTTAAAACTTTGATTTATATGAGAAAAAAGATTGTTGCCGGTAACTGGAAAATGAATATGGATCTGGCAGAAGGTCTGAAATTTGCAGGGTCAATTGAGAAGTATTTTAAGGAAAACCCTTCGGAAAAAGCGCTTGTTATTTTATGTCCGCCTTTTATACATCTTGCTGGTGTGGCTGAAATTCTTAAACACGGGAACGTGACTCTTGGAGCTCAGAATTGTGCAACTGAAGCATCCGGAGCCTATACGGGTGAAGTTTCTGCCTGGATGATTAAAAGTACAGGTGCTCAGTATGTTATAATCGGACATTCTGAGAGGAGAACCTTCTATCACGAGGACGATAAACTTCTGAATAAGAAGACATTACTTGCAATTAACAGTGGATTAAAAGTTATATTCTGCTGTGGTGAAGTATTAAAAGAAAGAGAAGCAGGACAGCATTTTCTTATAGTCAGAAGACAATTGGAAGAAGGATTATTCAATCTGACCGAGGAACAGATGGCTATGATTGTGGTCGCCTATGAACCGGTATGGGCCATTGGAACAGGATTGACTGCATCACCTGAGCAGGCTCAGGAGATGCATAAATATATCCGCGATCTTGTTAAAGAGAAATACGGCAATGATTGCGCTAAAAAACTTCCGGTTCTTTATGGAGGAAGCTGCAAACCATCAAATGCCGCAGAAATCTTTTCAAAACCCGATGTAGATGGCGGGTTGATAGGAGGTGCCGCTCTTAAAAAAGAGGATTTTATAGCAATTGTGGAAGCTTTTTAGGATTGCCCCCTGTCCGCTTTGCGGCCATCCCTCTAAAGGGGACTAATTCGGTAATTTCTAGATAATTTCTTAAAATACAGAAAATTAGCCCCCCTTTAGGAGGGTTGGGGGGCAAAAGACTGTAGGGTAAAAAACAAAAAGATTAGTCTCATGTTAAAAAAGCTGGTTTTTCTGAGTTTCATAATACTCGCAGTAATTCCTGGTGTTCTGCATTCCCAGACCAAATCGGCATTTTCAGGAGATCGTTCAAAGTTCAGAGTGGAACTAACAGCTTTTATGGGGCCAAACCTTAATCCTGATCAGATTGCTAACCTTAATACATTTCTTTCCAGATGGGACAGCACTGCTTTCAGTTCAGAAACGATGGATAAAATAATCAATGTTTCAAGCCAACTCTCATCGAGACAAATGAGACCATCTCCCCACTTTAATGATTTTCTTGTAACCCTTAATTATTTCATCGAATATAAACATGACATCGCTTTTATAACAAACTGGCTCAATGGTTTGAGTGGAATAGCATTTAATCAGATGTTTACAAATGACTACATCGACAGATATTTTAAGAATAGCAGTTTGATGGTCACAGAGAATGTTCTGTTCAAATCAGGAAGTGTTAAATGGAAAGTAAAAAACAGTACTCTTAATTTTTTGTATGATACCGTTATATATGTTACTATTTCAAATGCTACATTAACATGTTACATACAAAAAGACAGTACTGAACTGTATAATGTTACCGGAAAATACTATCCGGAATTACTAGAATTCAGGGGTACCAAGGGTGTCGTTACCTGGGAAAAAGCCGGATATTCCCGTAAAGATGTTTTTGCTGAACTCAATGATTATTCTATTAATATGACAAAAAGCAGTTTCTCTGTTGATTCTGCAAGACTCACGCATACTACCTATTTTAAAGAACCGGTATTGGGTTTACTTGCCGATCAGGCAATCACCTTTATCAATAAGGATAAAGCTAACTATCCCCAATTTGAGACTTATACAAAAGAATTTAAGATTAAAAACATTTACAAAGGAGTTAATTATGAGGGTGGATTAACATTTGAAGGAGCAAATGTTAAAGGAACCGGGGAAAATGCGATCCCTGCGAAAATCACTCTTTTCAGAAATGATACTCTTTATCTCAGAATCCGTTCAAAAGAGTTTCTCTTCTCAAAAGACGGTTTAAACTGCCAGGAAGCTGCTATGTCGCTTTATCTTGGTAATGATTCAATCTATCATTCAAACCTGGGGTTTTCATACTTTGCTGCAACAAAACAGGTAAATCTCTTCCGGACTAATAACCCCGTTTCGAAGAGCCCCTATTTCGATTCCTTTCACAACCTCGATATGTATTTCGAATATTTATCATGGAATATGAACGAATCGAAGATTGTCCTTTCACATGCGAGAGGAGCCTCTCTCGGACAGGCACAATTTGAATCAGCCTCCTTCTTCAATTCTGACTACTTTTTGCAATTGATGGGACTCGATGAATATCATCCGCTTAACCGACTAACAAAATTTGCGCAATGGTACTATTCCGAGACATTCCCGGTCGAGGAATTTGCCAGATGGCTGAACAAGCCTGTGGAGGCAGTTACAGGCTTATGCATCGATATGGCCAACAAGGGTTTTATTTACTACAATCGTACTAATAACGAAATCACAATAAAGAAAAAGACGAAAGACTTCCTCGATTCATTTGCGAAGATAAAGGACTATGATATCATAAATATAATAAGTGAAACAAAAGCTCCCGTTGATAATGCCATTCTTGACCTGAAAAAATACGGACTGACAATCAATGGAGTATCCGGTTTTCTGCTTAGCGATTCTCAGAGGGTTGCAATTTATCCCTATAATAAACAACTCACAATCGGGAAAAACAGAGATATTAGTTTTGACGGCGTTGTTGAAGCTGGTCTTTTTAAGGTATTCGGGCACAAATTCTTTTTCAGCTATGACACATTTAAAATCAGGCTTCAAAAAATCGACTCCCTTAAAATTTCAGTGGAGACAGAGAAAAGGGATAAGCTGGGAAATCCAATTATCCAAAATGTAGACAATCTAATACAGCTTGGAACTGCAGAACTTTATATCGACGATCCGAATAACAAATCCGGATTAAAAAGCCTTAAACAGTATCCGATCATAAATGCTACGACTAACTCATATATTTTCTATGATAAGATAGCCGGCCTCGAGGGTGTTTATAAACAAAAGGATTTCTACTTTAAGGTTGATCCTTTCACCTATGAAAATATAGATCACTATTCAAACAAGGATATGAAGCTGTCGGGAGAATTTGTGGGAGGAAATATACTCAAACCGATGCGGCAATATCTGGTTATACAGGAAAATAATTCATTAGGTTTTAACATGACTATCCCTCCCGAAGGAATCGAAATCTATGATAACAGGGGGGTTTTATACAATGCGCTGAGTATGAGTAATAAGGGACTTGTAGGAAGTGGGACCATGAAACATTTAACATCCACAACAATGTCGGATGAGTTTAAATTCTTCCCCGACTCAATGATCACTCATGCGTCGACTTTCAATATTGAAAAAGACAGCTCAGGGATATTCCCTATACTTAAAAGTCAGGATGTTGATATCAAATGGCTGACTAAAAAAGATGAGTATATAGCAACCGTTGCCACCGGAAAGACATTTAATATGTTTGAGAACGGAACAACCCTTGATGGCAGTTTAAGTATGTCACCTTCAAAATTGAATGGAACTGGCATAATTAATTTAACCGATTCGAGGATCACTTCAAAACTTTTCAGTTTTACTTCCAGTGCAATTAAAGCCGATACAGCTGATTATACACTTAAATCGCTCTCCACTAACGGATACTCATTTATTGCTGAAAATGCCAACACCGAAATCAATTTTGATCATAAGATGGCACATTTCAGATTGAATACCGATTCGTCAGTCGTAAAATTCCCCGAAATACAGTATATCTGTACTATGACAGATTTTACATACAATATGGAAAACCGTGTGCTCAGTATGGAACAAAAGGGAAAGTCGAATACTCCTCTTTTAACAACTGATGAACTCCTTAAGCTTGACTTCGCCGGACTCGATAAGCCAACATTCTTTGCAACAAACAACATTTCCGATACGGTCGCTTTTTCATCCTGGAAAGGAAGTTATCACCTTGACCAGGAATATATTGAAGCGGATAACATAAATTATATTCACATTGCTGATGCACTTATCCAACCTGAAAACGGTAAGATAGTAATTAACCGGAGAGCTAAAATCCAGACGATGCAAAACGCTATCATTGCTCTGAACCACAGGCATATATTGCATTCTGCAAAGATTGATATTGAATCTAACAAAAGATATACCGGCAGTGCCACCTACGATTATGTGAATGAAGATGAGGAGATCCAGCATATTAATTTCCCGGCGTTGGAGGTCGATACGGCAACGACCTATGCCAGAGGCTATATACCCAAATCTCAAAACTTTCTGTTAAATCCTGCTTTCACTTTTACAGGTGATGTTGTACTCTCAGCAAGGGCTGATAATATTATTTTTACAGGAGCTGCAGGAGTCTTGAATGACTGTAAAACGCTTGAGAGTTACACAATTAAATTCAAATCCCGGATCGATCCAAAAAATGTTATGATTCCGGTCAGCGACAAGCCGAGAGACATAAATGACAATCTCGTTTTTTCAGGATCTTTCATAAACATTGATTCCTCTCAAATTTATCCGGCTTTCCTTTCTGCACAAAAATCCTGGACCGATATTGCTCTCGTAAATTCAAATGGATGGCTTTACTATGAAAAGGCAAAAGGCAGATACTTAATAGCTTCCCGCGAAAAGCTTATTGATCAGACACTTTCCGGAAATATGGTTGCATTCGACAAAAATTACTGCATATTATCGGGAGAAGGAAATATCAATTTTGGTGCAAAACTTGACCTTGTAAAATTCACGAGCGCAGGCAAAGTAATCCAATCTATCGATTCGGGGAAAGTTAACATTGATGCTATCCTTGCCCTTGATTTTCATTTCTCAACCGAGGCCCTGAAAGTTATGGCAGATGAGATAAGGATGATGCCTTCCCTTAAACCTGTTAATTTAAATTCAGATCTGAACAACAAGGGGATGAAGGATCTTATGGGAGTGAATGTTGCATCACAGTTAAAGGAAGAAATGGATCTGTTTGGCACATCAAAGAACCTGCCAAAAGAATTTAATTACAAACTCCTGCTCAATGATGTAAAACTATTCTGGAATGAATCTACATCATCTTTCCGATCGAGTGGTAAAATCGGCATCGGATTTATAGGACCCCAACCTGTAAATGTTTATGTAGACGGCTATATTGAGATTCAGCGAAGAAGATCGGGCGATATGTTCGATATCTACCTTAAAGCAGATGAATCTACATGGTATTATTTTTCTTACTTCAAAGGTTTAATGATGACACAATCGGGAAACAACAGCTATAATACAATTATTGTCAAGACGAAAATGAATGAAAGGAAAGACCCCGAATCAACGGCCAAGGTTCCTTATTCATATATGATCGCAGTGGGTGACCGGCTCACCAAGTTCCTTCAAAGGATGTCGGATAATAAAGCTGAAGATAATTCCGTGGACCTTAATGGTCTTGTAAAATGATTTTGGCCCTCTCTCCAAGCTCAATCAGTTCAAGATCGTAAATGCTTTTTCCATCTATCTGAAACCTTATTGCAGTCATATATCTATGAAACCCATTATACCCTGCAGCGCCAGGATTTATGTATAAAAATCCCGCTTTCTTATCATACATAACCTTCGCAATATGCGAATGTCCACAGATAAAGAGATCAGGAGGATTTTCATTTAATGCATGTAGAATTTTCCTGTCGTAATGCCCTGGGGACCCCCCAATATGAGTAATCCAAACCCTGACTTCTTCCGCCATGAAAATCATACTCTTTTTATAAATTCTTCTGATAAGGTCATTATCAATATTGCCGTAAACAGCTTTCAGGGGTTTGAAGCCTGCCAGTTTATCAGCTGTTTCAATATTGCCAATATCTCCTGCATGCCATATTTCATCACATTCTGCAAAATGATCAAAAAGCCTAGGGTGAATCCATCCATGTGTATCTGAAATAAGGCCAATCTTCATAATTAAAGGATTTCACTAAGTCGCGCAAAGATAAACCCAAATTAGCTAATTTTACACAAATTAATTACTATGCAGATATTTTATGCGCCTGGTATAATTGGTAATACTTACACTCTTGATGAAAAAGAGTCAAAGCATTTAATCAGGGTATTACGAATGACTAGAGGCGCCAATGTCCGGCTGATAGACGGCAAAGGGAATCTTTATGATGGAATCATCAGGGACCCGGATCAAAATAAGTGTACTATTGATATTACAGGGAAAATAAAGGATTTCGAAAAAAGAAATTACAGCCTTCACATTGCTATATCCCCATTAAAGAATCCCGAACGATTTGAATGGTTTGTAGAAAAGAGCGTTGAGTTAGGTATTGATGAGATTACTCCAATAATATGCAGAAATACTGAAAAGTCGGGAATAAAGAGCGAAAGAGTCAATAATCTCATAATCTCGGCAATGAAACAATCACTAAAAACAACTAAAACAGTGCTGAATGAACCCAGCAGGTTCAATGAATTTATAACAAAGGATTTAAAAGGAATCAGGATGATTGCACATTGTAATGAGACCATCAAAAGAGATAAGATATCAGATATATATACTAAAAATGAGAATGCAATAATACTGATAGGACCGGAAGGCGATTTCAGTATAGAAGAGATTGATTCTGCAGTTGAAAGTGAGTTTTTCCCGGTTCATCTTGGACCAAGTCGTCTGAGAACAGAAACAGCAGGCATTGCTGCCTGCCATTCCATATACTTTATTAATCAGTGAACGCGCGTTCTATCTGACATAAAGTTAATTACCTCAGCGATTTTTTTCTTGGGAACTTTATATAATTCCGTGTAACAACATTTCTTACAAGAAACAAAGGTGAATCTCCTGTTATAAAAGTCGAACATGCTTGTCCAAATGCTTCCTTTTGTCCACATTTCACCAATTTCATATTCTTTATTGCCACATTTGGGGCAGGTATATTTTAATATTTCGTCCATTATTACTCCTTTTTAATGTTTTCTGACCTTGATTTCCATCTGCCTGATTTTCGAAGAGCCTGATCGAGAATATATTCAATTTGACCATTAGTGCTGCGAAATTCATCGGCAGCCCATTTCTCCAGAGACTTCAGTTTTTCCGTGTCGATCCTGAGAACAAATGGTTTTTTCTCACTCATATTATGAATGCACAGATCCTCTCATATGCGAATCCGGCGATTGCACCGCCGATGAATAAAACTGCCATCAGCAGCGCAAGATAACCCGAAATGGGTTTTACAGTAAATTCNNACAAATGGTTTTTTCTCACTCATTTTACGAATGCAAAGTTCCTGTGTTTACTATGGGTGTAGCGTCTTTATCCCCGCAAAGGACAACCATCAGGTTGCTTACCATAGCAGCTTTCTTCTCCTCATCAAGCTCTACAATATTTTTAATGGATAGTTGTTCAAGAGCCATTTCGACCATTGAAACTGCACCTTCCACAATCTTAAAGCGTGCAGACACAACTGCTGAAGCCTGTTGTCTTCTTAACATGGCATTCGCGATCTCTTCTGCATATGCTATATAGTTGATCCTCGCTTCAATCACTTCTATGCCGCAAATATGAAGTCTTTCCCTTATCTCTTTTTCAAGTTCATTGTTTACCTCTTCTCCTCCACTCCTGAGGGCGATAACTGCATCATGATCCTCAAAATTATCATAAGGATAAAGTCCGGCTAGCTTACGCAGAGCTGCATCGCTTTGAACTAATACAAAATGTTTATAATCATCCACATCAAATATCGCATTATATGTATCTGCAACTCTCCAAACGAGCACAAGTCCGATTTTGATAGGGTTACCAATTTTGTCATTAACCTTTATTGGATCACTGTTAAAGTTTCTGGCTCTGAGTGAGATCCGTTTCTTAATATATAAAGGGTTGACCCAGAAGAATCCATTTTCCCTGATTGTACCCTTATATGCACCAAATAGAACCATAACGCACGATCCGTTTGGATATACAACTGTAAATCCAATAACAGTTAAGATAAACAGTAAAATGAGAATTACGCCGGGCAAGATCATTTCGTAAACGAATCCGGCAATTGCGCCACCGATGAATAAAATTGCCATCAGCACGGCCAAATAACCCGTAATAGGTTTTACAATGAATTCTTTTTTCATAGGATATGATATTATATTAATATCACAAAGATATTATTTTAATTTCATATCTACAAAAAAACACAGGAATTCTTCCTGTGTTCTTTTTGAACTTTTAAACTATTTTCCTGATCTTTTTTATCAGGTTCGTTGTCAAACATCTCCCCGGAACTTCATTTATCTGCCGGAGTAGGTCAATCACATCACAGAATTCATTGTTTAAGCCCCAAGCATCTTCTATAAGATCTATGTCTTTAATTTTGATATCCCGGAATGTGATAAAAGGAGTAGAAACTAATACCATAGGCTTCATGTTTTCAATTTATATGAAAACGCCCCGGAATATATATTATTGCATAATTAATTATTTATATGTTCAGGCTAAACAAAAATACCTGTTTAATTAAGAGTCAGACTGATTTTTTTCTCGACCATTATTCTCCTCATGTTAATGAGGGCATATCTCATGCGGCCAAGAGCAGTATTTATACTGACATCGGTTATGTCAGCGATTTCCTTAAAGCTTAATCCGGCATAATGCCGAAGAATTACAACTTCTCTCTGATCATCAGGCAAATGGCTGATCATATTCCTGACATCTTTCTGAATCTGTCGTTTTATCATATCATCTTCGATATTGTCTTCAGCAAAAGATTTTGAATTAAACAGGTCAGATTCATAGTTGTCGTTTGAAATAGTATTCATCTGCTTGATTCTGCGGAAATGGTCAATAATAAGATTATGAGCAATACGCATCACCCAGGAAATAAATTTTCCGTTATCGGAATATTTACCCGCTTTGACAGATTGAATCACTTTAAGGAAAGTATCCTGAAAGATATCTTCAGCAAGAGCCTGATCGCGTATATAAAGACTTATATATGCGAAAACTTTGTTCTTATGGCGGTGGATTAGCTTTTCAAAACATGACTGCTCACCTTTTATGAACCTCAGAATCAGGTCATAATCGGAAATCATTTTATTCATAACTCTCTCTTTTAATTAACTAGAGTAGAGATCTTCTATAGGCAGTCTGTTTTTAGTTATTAACGATTGGTAATACAAAGAAAATAAATTTTTTGATTTGAAAGTATTACTTTTGAGCTTTAACAGAATTTTAACACAATTTAGAAAGGATCTGGTATGCAGGGTTGGATTGAAATCAAGGGGGCAAGGGTACATAATCTGAAAAATATCAGTCTGAAAATTCCCAGAAATAAACTTGTTGTTATAACAGGAGTATCGGGTTCAGGAAAGTCTTCTCTTGCATTTGACACTATTTATGCTGAAGGACAGAGAAGATATGTTGAAAGTCTTTCCTCTTATGCCCGCCAGTTCCTTGGCCGGATGAATAAACCTGAGGTTGATTTTATAAACGGCATCCCTCCTGCCATTGCGATTGAACAGAGGGTAAATTCACGAAATCCACGATCGACAGTTGGAACTTCTACGGAAATATATGATTATCTGAGACTTCTGTTTGCAAGAATCGGCAGGACATATTCACCGGTATCGGGGAAAGAAGTCAAGAAACACAGTGTTGATGATATAGTTGATTTTCTCTCCGCGCTTACTGAAGGAACCAAAGTAATTATTACTTCCTCCGCAGAGATACCGGAGAACATTAATGTATCGGAATATTTTACATTCCTTGAAAAACAGGGATTTAACCGGATCGAGGCTAATGGTGAACTCATTAAAACTGATGAGTTGAAATCATTAGGTGAATATAAACCAGGTCAACAGATAAATATTGTAATCGACAGGCTTGTAATAAATCACGATGCTGATAGTTTCAGCCGGGCTGCCGACTCTGCTCAAACGGCATTCCTGACAGGTAAAGGATATTGTCAGGTAGTTATACCTGGTGATAATGGTGTGATTAGGGAAAGTTTCTCGAATAAGTTTGAAGAAGACGGGATACTCTTTGAAGAGCCATCGGAATATCTTTTCAGTTTTAATAATCCGATCGGTGCATGTCCGGTTTGTGAAGGATATAGTAAGATTATAGGAATAGATGAAAATCTAGTTATCCCTAACCAGAACCTATCTGTTTATGAGGATGCAGTTGTTTGCTGGAAAGGTGAATCAATGAAAAAGTGGAAAGAGAGGCTTGTTGCCAATGCTGAATTATTCAATTTCCCTATACATAAGCCCATTTATCAGCTTACAGATGAACAGAAGACTCTTCTCTGGAAAGGAAACAAATATTTTTATGGTATAGACAGATTTTTTCAGCATCTTGAGGAGAAAAAATTTAAAATCCAATACCGGGTGCTGTTAAGCCGTTACCGTGGAAAAACTATATGTCCCGAATGCAAAGGGTCGAGATTACGTAAAGAGGCGGGATATGTAAGGGTTGCAGGAAAAACAATACAGGAACTCGTTTCATTACCTGTCGAAAAGTTGTACGAGGTCTTTTCTGCAATTGAGCTTAATGAAACAGATTCCAAAGTTGCTGAAAGACTAATTAAAGAGATAACAGTCCGAGTGAGGTTCCTGATTGATGTCGGCCTGCCATATCTTACCCTCGACAGACTTTCATCATCGCTCTCAGGAGGGGAATCCCAGAGAATAAACCTTTCGACATCCTTAGGCAGTAATCTTGTAGGTTCGATGTATATCCTGGATGAGCCCAGTATTGGCCTCCATCCCCGTGATACAAACCTTCTGATTACGGTATTGAAAGAGCTCAGAGATCTTGGCAATTCTGTTCTTGTTGTGGAACATGAAGAAGAGATAATAAGAGCTGCCGATGAAATAATTGATATGGGACCGGAGGCTGGTAGACTGGGTGGTGAGTTAGTTTACCAGGGCGGGCTCGATCTGACAACAGCAAATAAATCTCTTACTGCAAGTTATCTTAGTGGCAGGTTAGTTGTGCCTGTCCCAAAAGCCAGGAGGAAATGGAACAGTTATATCGAAATCAAAGGTGCAAGGGAGAATAACCTGAAAGGAATTGATGTAAAGTTCCCTCTTCACACCATAACTGCTGTGACAGGAGTAAGCGGGTCGGGAAAATCAAGTCTTGTTTCAGATATATTATATAAGGTATTGTCTGACAGGGTTAACGGAACCAATTTAAAACCTGGTCAGTTCAGGGAGATTAGTGGCGACACAACAGGCTTAACAGGGATTGAACTGGTTGATCAGAATCCGATCGGGAGATCGAGCCGATCAAATCCGGTTACCTACCTTAAGGCTTATGATGAAATCCGGAAACTGTATTCTGAACTGCAGGCTTCGGTTCAGAACAATTTTAAAGCGTCACATTTCTCTTTTAATATTGAAGGAGGAAGATGCGAAGATTGTCAGGGAGAAGGGATAATACGGGTTGAAATGCAGTTTATGGCAGACGTGGAACTGACATGCGAGAGTTGCAAAGGGATGAGGTTTAAAAAAGACATACTCGAGGTGAAATATCATGGGAAAAATATCTATGATATGCTTGAGATAACAATAGATGAAGCAATTGATTTTTTCAATGAACATCCAGGTAAAAATGAAAAGAGAATCATCGAGAAGTTAAAGCCACTTTCAGATGTAGGACTGGGTTATATCAAAATGGGACAGTCGTCGAGTACTCTCTCGGGTGGTGAAAGCCAGAGGGTCAAACTGGCTTATTTTCTTAGTCAGGAACGAGCCAACGGACATATATTATTCATTTTTGACGAACCTACAACAGGCTTGCATTTTCATGACATTAACAAACTTCTTAAATC
>PLLX01000274.1:598-6295 GCA_003141415.1 Bacteroidales bacterium | reverse complement strand
TACAATCTGATTAAACAATGTAATGTACACAAAAACAGACATATCCAAGGTACCCCCCCCTTCCTTGATATATGGTATTTTATACTCCCCAGGGAGCTGTCGGTGCACCAAAAGTATTACCGGGCACATTTCCATGCACTGCTACAAAGTTTATTAAAATTATTTTTGGAAAAAATTTCCCAAAAATAAAATTCAGGGTCAAAAATAGAGATCTATTATTTAAAGACCTTTGAATTTTTTTCCAAAAAGTTTTTCTGAAGTAATATACTAATTTATAATATTTTATAAAAATATGAATAAACATGCATCTATTAAAAAAACACCTCCATCAAACTAATTGATGAAGGTGAAGAATGATTATGCAATGAGAGTAAAATCAATGAATTCTTACTCTTTTCAATTTTATCAGCGCATAAATAGCGCATAAATTCTTGTAACACATTGCATATCAGTAAATGATAGTCGGGGTGAGAAGACTCGAACTTCCGGCCCCTACGTCCCGAACGTAGTACGCTACCAACTGCGCCACACCCCGATTTAATATTCCGGCTGGCAAAAATAATAAATTTTTGTAAGCATTTCTTATTCTTGTCTGTTTGTTGGTCATTTAAAAATCTATTGTTACTTCTTATCTTAATTTTTTTAATCTTTACATAATAAATTGCTCCTGTTCAATGACCAACTATAACCGTATCTCATCTATCGATATTATGAGGGGACTAACCCTGGTCCTGATGCTGTTCGTAAACGACCTGAATATGAATGTAGCCCCTGCATGGCTCGGTCACCGTGCAGCGGAATTTGATGGAATGGGCTTAGCCGACTGGGTGTTCCCCGGATTCCTTTTTATAGTAGGAATGGCCATCCCTTTTGCATTCTCAAAGAGATTCTCATCCGGTCAATCTCTTTATGATATCAGCCGACATATTCTTACCAGGTCTCTTAGCCTGATCATAATCGGGGTGCTGATGCTTAACAGCGGCAGGGTCAATCCCGAACTTACAGGTATAAGCAAAAACCTCTGGGCTTTGTTAATGTACCTGGGTATATTTCTCTTCTGGAACGATTATCCTGATAAGGAAAATAAATTTTTTACAGTCACAGGACTCAAATTTACCGGGCTGGCAATCTTTGTATTCCTGATCTTAAAATTCAAATCCGGCCAATTTCAGAATAATGGTTCGCTGATTACCAGCTGGTGGGGTATCCCGGGATTAATAGGCTGGGGATATCTTGTATCAGCCTTNNTTTTTTCTTATAATGAATATGCTTTCGGACTGGAAATTACTTGGATTTCTCGATCCTGTTAAACCAATCTTCGGAATCATTATTGATGGGAACGTTCCCTTTATTGTTCTCACCGGTCTGATCGGTGGACTTTTAATTAAAAAAATGGCTGTTAAAGAATTCAAGAAGGTCATTCCAATCTTTGTTGGTCTGGGGTTAATTTATCTTATGGCAGGATTTGTCCTGAGAAGATGGTTTATTATCTCAAAAATTCAGGCAACACCAAGCTGGGGGATGATATGCACCGGAATCAGCATGCTGGTTTTTATATTATTATACTGGATTGCTGATGTAAAGGGCAAAATAAGATGGGCTGAATTTTTAAGACCCGCCGGAGAGAACTCTCTTACTACTTATATTGCCCCCGATATACTCTACTACCTGATCTGGAGCTCAGGTATTCCATTACTCATTTATAAGCAATCACATGATCCGCTTATAGTAGTCGTCGGATCTTTAGTTTGGGCATTACTGATGGTTGGATTAACCGCTCTGCTGGCAAGGTTCAAAATAAAATTAAGGCTATAACAGTAATAAGTATTGATTTTTATAGGATTCCTAATTCCCATCGATATTAAAAAATATTCCTCCATTCTATTTTTAAAACCATATTTTTTCAATCCCATGGAATTCTGCCGTCTTTAATAATATATCAGAGCCTTTTGAAAACATTTTTAGCTTAGTAAACTTTTCTGTGGGGAAAACCAGGCTGGTCATAACAAGTCTCCCGTCATCAACAAACAACTCCACAGAAGAAGCATCAACTAATAAATTCATTTTTAAATAAGTCCCAGCTAAATAAGGTGCTGTTGAAATGCCGGCAAATTTATTCGAGAAACCTGAATTACCAGCCGCTCTCCGGTCAATATAAAATAGCTTTTGAATTGTTGAATAGCCAATAATCAATCTTTCCTTAAGGCTATTCTCAAGTATGATTCCCAGTGAATCATCCCTTGTATCAGAAAGTTTAAAGTCAAATAACATTTGGCTTTGCATCAAAGGTATTCTGTCGGACAAAACTTCTTTTTCGCCCGTAAAACGTAGTGATTTAATAGTAAGTGTATCTGAACGGCTCATAAGATTTGCAAATTCCTTCACCGGTTTTGAAGTCAGTAAGCAGTGCCCATTTTCATCAATTAATGATAACTCTCGTGGTATTGTTGTAGCGCTTCGCCAGACAGTTGTCGGCACTACAGCAGCATATTTCCAGTTGCTCATCCATCCGATGAAAATTCTTCTGCCATCTGTCCCCGGAATATTTGACCAGGTTACTCCGGCGTAATCGTCGCGGCCCCAATCAATCCAATTTACTTTTGTATTATCAGGAATAAATTTATGCCCGTCAAACTCACCGGTAAAATATTGGGTAGCTGAGCCGCTATTCGGCCCACCTGGGTTTATACTGACGAGCATGACCCATTTTGTTATATCCGTTCCTTCAACCTTCAGTGGAAAAAGGTCGGGACATTCCCATACACCTCCGTGAGCGCCAATGCTACTTCCGAACTCGCTTTCAAATGTCCAATCCTTGATGTTGGGAGAAGAATAAATGTGCACCCTGTCGTAAACAGCCATAATTATATTCCATTTTTTCGTCTTTTCATTCCAGAACATCTTTGGATCTCTGAAATCCCTGATCCCCGGATTTTTCAGCACTGGGTTGGCTGAATATTTAGTCCAGGTCCTTCCTTTATCCAGACTGAATGCAATGCCCTGATTTTGAAATACATTACTACCACTCTTTTCAAGCTCAGGATTATGGTAAGTAAAAATTGCAACCATGGGAGGATTTTTCGTAGAACCAAATCCTGAGGTATTAGTAGCATCTACTACAGCGCTTCCGGAAAATATATAGCCGAGGGAATCGGGATAAAGAGCAATAGGTAAATGTTTCCAATGGATCAGGTCTGTGCTCACTGCATGACCCCAGTGCATCGGTCCCCATATCGTACTGTCGGGATAGTATTGATAAAACAGATGGTATTCACCTTCGAAATATACCAGGCCGTTCGGATCATTCATCCAATTGGCTTCGGGTGAGAAATGAAACTGTGGACGATATTTTTCCTGATAATATCCGGATACTGCCCCTTCCTTTGGCGATTTTTTCTTCTCCCTGGTACCACATGAAGAAATCAGGATTCCTGAAAATAAAATCAGGAGAAAATTTCTTAACTGTTTATTCATGACGACATTTATTATTTTTATAACACTTTGTGAGCCTTCGTGGATTCCTTTTTGATAATATTATTATTTATGCGGTGAATTATTGAGAGTACTCATTGAGTAAGGATATGCTGCTTCTGTAGTATTCCTGGTTTTATTCGGAACACTCTGCATTTTAAACTGTAGCCTCCCTCCTGCCTGTAATTCGGAATGCCAGATGTAGTTTCTTTTAAGTTCTTTTTTATTTAACCTTATATCACCTGCATAAATATTCTCTTTGCTGTTTCCTGGAGCATCAATTATAAGTCTCTTCCCGTTTTCAAAGCTCAGGGTCACCTTATTAAATAACGGAGAACCAATAACATATTCATCAGTACCAGGCGTCACAGGATAAAATCCAAGTGCTGAAAATACATACCAGGCCGAAGTCTGGCCGGTATCCTCATCCCCACAATAACCGTCAGGAGTATAATTATAAAGTTTATCCAGCACTTCCCGAACATGATACTGTGTTTTCCAGGGCTGACCAGCATAACTATAGAGGTAGATCATATGTTGAATCGGCTCATTACCATGGGCATAATTCCCCATATTGGCAATCTGCATCTCGCGAATTTCATGAATCACCACCCCGTAGTAAGAATAGTCAAAGACAGGCGGAACTTCAAAAACAGAATCAAGTTTTGCAATGAAATTATCCTTCCCTCCCATTAAATTAACCAGTCCTGCAACGTCCTGAAATACACTCCATGTATAATGCCAGCTGTTTCCTTCTGTAAATGCGTCACCCCATTTATAAGGACTAAAAGGAGACTGGAAGGTACCATCAAGGTTGCGGCCCCGCATAAGTTTCCTTCCATCATCAAAAACATTTTTGTAGTTTGTTGCCCGCTTAGCATACAGATCAATTTCTTCCTTAGGTTTACCTAATTCTTTCGCAATCTGCGAGATACAAAAATCTGCATAGGCATATTCGAGTGTACGGGCAGCATTCTCGTTAATACCAACATTATAAGGCACATAACCAAGATTATTATAATAATCTGCACCCAGTCGTCCAACTGATGATACAGGTCCGGGGCCCATTGTATTCTTAATTATAGCCTGATAAAGTGTTTCAATATCATAGCCCCTTATGTCTTTATTATATGAATCAGCAATTAATGATGCCGAATTGGAGCCTATCATACAATCACGGTGACCCGGACTTGCCCACTCCGGAAGCCATCCACTCTCTTTGTAAGCATTAACCAGACCCTCCATTATCTTGCTGTCGACATCAGGATACATAAGAGTAAAAAACGGGAAAACCGCCCTAAACGTATCCCAGAATCCGTTATCAGTATACATGTAACCCGGAAGAACTTCTCCGTTATATGGACTGTAATGTACAATTTCATTCTTCTCATTAATCTCGAAGAACTGTCGGGGAAATAATATCATCCTGTAAAGGCAGGAATAGAATGTTCGTTGCTGATCAGGACTACCTCCGTCAACATTTATCCGTCCCAGTTGTTTATTCCAGGATTCCTTTCCCTCTTTTTTTATTGTTTCAAAATCTTTGGTGCCGGTTTCGTGGGTAAGATTTAGTAAAGCCTGTTCCTGACATATGAAAGACGAAGCAATCCGGACATTAATTTTCTCTCCTTTTTTAGTTTTAAAACCGAGAATAGCTCCTGCATGATCACCTTCTTCCTCAAGACCATTCAGATTTAATGTATCACCATGCCATGTATGCGTTGAAGCGAAATCATGGTCAAAAACCGCTACAAAGTAATTATGAAAATTTGCAGGTACTCCTCCGTGATTGTTACGGCAATAACCGATGACTTTTCGCTCTGAAGGAATTATTTTCACCATTGATCCCATGTTAAAGCCATCCAATAAAATATATGAAGAATCATTTTCAGGAAAAGTAAACCGGAATATAGCTGCCCTTTCAGTTGGAGTCACCTCAGCTGTAATATCATAATCAGCCAGGTAGACACTATAATAATAAGGTTTTGCCACCTCTGTCTTATGCGAGAACCAAGAAGCCCTTTCATTTTCACCGATTCGTATTTTGCCTGTCATTGCCATTAAAGAAAAAGCTGCATAATCGTTGATCCAGGGACTTGGCTGATGGGTCTGCTTTATACCCATAATTTTATTATCATTGTAAGTATAGCTCCAGCCATTACCCATATTCCTGGTCTGAGGAGTCCAGAAATTCATTCCCCAGGGCAAAGCTATTGCAGGATAAGT
>PLLX01000274.1:0-583 GCA_003141415.1 Bacteroidales bacterium | reverse complement strand
TGATCTTCAAAATTCATATTGAAAATATTTTATTATAAAATTAAAATCCACCTCCCGCAAAAGTCGTAATGATCATATTTGCCCCCCTACCACCCTAAAGGGGGGCTTATACTCTGTATTTAAACATAATTCCTCTGCATGTCTCTGATTTAGTCCCCCTTTGGGGGGAAGTCCCGCTTCAGCTGAACAGGGGGCATACCCGAGAATACCAGTTTTTCAATTTTCTCAAATACTAATTCAGGAGTCAACCAGTTCATACATGCAAAATCCCCTCTTTTGCATTCTCCTTTCCCATAAATAGTGCATGGCCGGCAAGTCAGCTCCTCAACCGCGATACGAATCGAAAAGTTATCAGGCTGCATCCATGCCGAAAAACCACCGAAAGGATCGGTGCCTCCCCAGATAGAGATTACTTTTGTCCCTACCAGAGCTGCCATATGCATATTGGAAGAATCCATCGCAATCATCAGGTCAATCTTGCTCATGAAAACCAGCTCTTCATCAAGACTAAGCTTGCCGGAAAGGTTAGTAGAACCTGGTATCTTTGATTGCAAAGTGGTCAACTTTTCAGAATCTTCATTTC
>PLLX01000259.1 GCA_003141415.1 Bacteroidales bacterium | reverse complement strand
TGACATTAGGGAATTTACTTTAACTATTGCAACAAGTATAATTGATATTGATAAAAATACCAGAATAAGCATTTATCCAAATCCGGCTAAAGAATTTCTAATTGTTGACTTAGGCATGCTAGAATCAAAAAATTTGATTATTGAGATAATTGATATCAAAGGAACTTTAATCTATAAAGAGTCAATCAAATCAGCTCCCAAAGACTATAAAGTGCAAATAAATTTATTGGATAAAAAAACAGGAACTTATTTAGTCAAAATTGGGATTGGTAATGCAATATACTTTAAAAAGCTCATAATTGAATAAATATAGAAACATTAGATTTAAAGTTTAATTACACGGAGTAAAGAAAAATAATGAGTTGAAAAAAGATAACAATAAACACTAAACTATATATTGTATGTGAGGTTTACTTAAGTTTTGCCCTTACCGTTTCTGTGATAAACTCAAAATTCTCATTTATATTCCTATAACCAGAAAAAATTGATATTGAACCAGTTTTGGGAGTGTAAATAATTTTGTGTAAATGAAATGGTAGCTGCATTAGGGACCCCAACCGGGCTGGAGCCGGAAATCGAGCTCAAAGTCCGGTTGGTTAAACAGAAAATGTATAATTTTAACCTAATTTGCAGCAACATGAGTGAAAATGAGTTATTTAAAATTCCAGAAGAAGCCTTAAAAAAGATTAAGACACAAGAGGAGTTTGAGTCTTACTTTCAGGAGCTTTACAAACAAGGAGTAGAAGCTCTTCTGAAGGCAGAAATAGGTGAACATCTTGGTTATCCTAAACACGATCCTTCCGGGAAAAACAGTGGCAATAGCCGTAATGGTTCTAGTCGTAAGACCTTGAAGACAAACCTCGGAGAAGTTCCACTGGATATACCCAGGGATCGCAATGCAACCTTTGATCCGATTATTGTTCCCAAACATCAACGCATGTCACAGAAGATTGAACATGCTATTATTACGATGTATTCCAGAGGGATGAGTACCCGTGATATCGAAGCTACCATAAAAGAGATATATGGTGTTGAAGTAAGCGAAGGTTCTGTATCTAACATTACCAGTGCAGTTCTTGAGGACATAAAAGAATGGCAACAGCGACCGCTTGAGCCTGTTTACTTTGTTGTCTGGATGGATGGTATTGTCGTTAAAGTACGTCAAAACGGAAAAGTCCAGGGTAAAACCATATACTTAATGATCGGGCTCAAACAAACCGGCTTAAAAGAAGTTTTAGGCATGTGGATAAGCGAAACGGAAAGTGCATCTTTCTGGCTCAACGTCCTGACAGATATAAAAGCCAGGGGTGTTAAAGATATCCTGATCGCAAGCACTGATAATCTGACCGGTATCAGGCAGGCTATTAAGTCCGCTTTCCCTAATACAATTACTCCGTTGTGTGTTGTCCATCAAATACGGAACAGCACTAAATATGTTGTATGGAAAGACCGAAAGCAGTTCATCTCCGATTTAAAGAATGTTTATGGCGCAATCAATAGAGATATGGCTTGTGATGCTCTTGAAGAATTTGCTAAAAAATGGGGCTCAAAATATGCATATGCCATAAAATCATGGAGAGATAACTGGGATGAACTTACTGCTTATTTTGATTACCCAATGGAGATCCGCAGGATCATCTAAAGGCTTTTATTTCCGTTTGTCAATTCCTTTTCTCTTAACCTGACAATCTGTTTTCTTGTATTCATATTGCTGTTTTTTGTCCCTTTTGTCCCTCAATTTATTTCCGGGGGACATTATAGGGACAAATATAAGTAATATTCAAACTATCTATTAGAAAAGGGACAAATATATTTTAGCTTAAAGTACTTATTTTATTCACTATTAACAGATATTAGAATAATACTGAAAAGTATAGTTACTTTCCGATACAGAAATTTCTGAAAATATTGCCTAATATTTCATCAGATGTAATCTCCCCGGTAATCTCTCCAAGATAATGAATCGCTTGCCGGATATCAATTGCAATAAGGTCCTCAGGGATCTGATCTTCAAGTCCTGATATTACTCTTCCAAGGCTTTCAGAGACACGAAGAAGAGCTTCATAATGTCTTATATTCGTGATTATTACATCATCTGAACTTAACTTTTCCTTTACAGTGATATCACTCAGTTGCAACCGCAAGTTGTCAAGTCCAGATTTCTCTTTAGCCGAGATAAAAAGAAGTGTATCTTTTTCCTCCAGACGGATCGTTCGTTCAAGTTCTACCTGTTGATCTTCTGAAGCCATATCAGTTTTATTTATAAGAATTATAAAGCGCTTTCCCGATTCCCTGATCATCTCCCTGATTGACTGGGCGCGTTTATTGATGGATTCAGCGGTATCGGAAATTTCATCAATCATAAGTATTACAGATGCCTGATTTATCTTCTCATGGGTCTTTCTGATACCCATAACCTCAATAATGTCAGATGTATCCCTGAGTCCTGCAGTATCAATAAACCTGTACTCAATACCGTCAATCACAATAGTATCTTCAATTGTATCTCTGGTCGTCCCAGGTATCTCAGATACAATTGCCCTTTCCTCCATAAGAAGTGCATTTAATAATGTTGATTTGCCTGAATTTGGTTTTCCGATAA
This sequence comes from Bacteroidales bacterium, assembly GCA_003141415.1. Classification (GTDB taxonomy): domain Bacteria; phylum Bacteroidota; class Bacteroidia; order Bacteroidales; family VadinHA17; genus LD21. Next base: position 2,527 of record PLLX01000259.1, on the reverse strand, counting down.
TAGCAACCGGTATACCATTTTTCAAGGTATTGCCAAACATGAATGAACTTGCCAGTTTATCAGCTAGTTCTTTAACTTTGGTAATGATAGCTTTAAGCTCTTTCCTGTCAGCAAATTCTACATCTTCCTCTCCAAAATCCAGTTCAAGTTCAATCAGGGAGGCAAAATTCAGCAATTCAAATCTTAAACTGCTTATCTCCGAAGAGAAACCGCCCCGCATTTGATTCATGGCTATTCTGTGAGATGCACTTGTCTTCGAAGCAATAATATCTGCAACAGCTTCGGCCTGTGAAAGATCTATTTTACCATTAAAAAAGGCTCTTTGGGTGAATTCACCGGGTTTTGCCGCGATGGCTCCGTTATTTATTAACAATTCAAGAACTTTTCTGATTATATATGGGGAGGCATGACATGAAATTTCAACAGAATTCTCACCGGTGTAGGAGTGAGGCGCCCTGAAAACTGTCAGAAGTACTTCATCTATAACAACATCACCTGAACGTATTTCTCCAAGTACAACTGTAAATCCTTTTTGATCAATAAGTTTTATACTCTTATCCAATGGATAACATATCTTTTCACAGATGTTAAGGCTCTGCGGACCACTAATTCTTATTATGGCAATTGCTCCCCCAAGGGCTGTTGCAGGTGCGCAAATAGTTTCTTCCGATCTGATCATTTAATTAAATCCGTTGTCCAGCAAATGTATAAAACTTAATTGAGGTGCTGAAATCAAGTATCCGGGATCCGGGATCAGGGATTAGAAATCAGGTATCAGGAAAATTATCATTAAAATATGCTGAAAAGCCAATTATTAATTGATATTTTTGAAAATGCGATTGAGGCATCATTAAATACCTTCTATTTATGAGTGTTCTGTTAAATAAAAACTCAAAAGTCATTGTTCAGGGATTCACCGGAAGTGAGGGAACTTTCCATGCTACCCAAATGATAGAATATGGTACAAAAGTTGTAGGTGGTGTAACACCTGGCAAGGGAGGTCAGGTTCACCTTAACCTGCCTGTTTTTAACACTGTCAGGGAGGCTGTTGCTGAAACATCGGCAGATGTCTCGGTAATCTTTGTTCCGCCTGCAGTGGGAGCTGACGCAATAATGGAAGCAGCAAATGCAGGAATTAAACTCATAGTAACCATTACTGAAGGAATTCCGGTATATGATATGGTAATGGTAAAAGAATATCTTAAGTCATTTACTTGCAGACTTATCGGACCTAACTGTCCGGGGATTATTACACCGGGCGAATCAAAAGTAGGTATAATGCCAGGATTCATTCACACGAAAGGTACCATTGGAATAATTTCACGTTCGGGTACACTCGCTTATGAAGCTGTAGACCAGGTGACAAAGCAGGGGTTGGGACAGTCAACAAGTTTAGGTATAGGTGGTGATCCTATTATTGGAACAACCACTCTGGATGCTGTCAAACTAATGATGGATGATCCTCAGACTGAAGCTATTGTGATTATAGGTGAGATCGGTGGCAACATGGAAAATGAGGCTGCCGAATGGATTAAAGATAATGGGACAAAACCTGTTATTGGCTTTATTGCCGGACAAACTGCACCTAAAGGTCGAAGAATGGGACATGCCGGTGCCATAATCGGGGGAAAGAATGATACGGCTGCAGCAAAGATGAAGATTATGAAAAATTGCGGAATTCATGTTGTTCAATCACCAGCTGATATTGGGATAACTGTATCAAAAGCGCTGGGCCTCCCAACCCATTGAGTGTAAAATTAATTATTTTATATTTGCAGAAATTATTAAATCTTTTAACAATGGGATTATTGAAAGGAAAAACAGCTCTTATCACCGGAGCTTCAAGGGGTATAGGGAAAGCTATTGCAATCAGGTTTGCAATGGAGGGTTCTGATATTGCAATTACTAATATCATTGATGATGAGGAGTTTAAAACAACAATTAAAGAGATTGAAGCCCTGGGTGTCAGAGTAAAAGGGTATGTTTCAAATGCTGCTAATTTTGAAGATTCTCAACAAGTTATAAATGAAATAGTTAAAGACTTCACCCGAATTGATATTCTAATTAATAATGCAGGAATTACAAGAGATAATTTGCTTATGCGGATGACAGAAGATCAATGGGATTCTGTTATAGCCGTGAACCTGAAATCGGTATTTAATCTCACCAAAGCAGTTCTTCAGACAATGCTTAAACAAAAAAACGGGTCAATTATCAACATGAGTTCAGTGGTTGGTGTTTCAGGCAACGCAGGGCAGAGCAACTATTCAGCATCAAAAGCCGGAATCATCGGATTCACAAAAAGTATTGCAAAAGAGGTCGGATCAAGAAATATAAGATGTAACGCTATTGCCCCGGGGTTTATTCTGACTGAAATGACAGAAAAATTACCTGAGGAAGTAAAAAAAGATTGGGCCAATAAAATACCACTCAAACGTGGCGGAACCCCTGAGGATGTGGCAAATACAGCCTTGTTTCTTGCTTCGGATTTGTCGTCTTATATTACCGGACAAACAATTCATGTCTG
>PLLX01000272.1 GCA_003141415.1 Bacteroidales bacterium | reverse complement strand
GTTGGCAGCATGATATATAACAGATCGGCAGTTCCATTCTGAGAATTGGTCGAATAATTATACCCTTGTTTTGAAAGAATCAATTCAGTTTTTGAACTAATAATACTTTTTGATTTCGGAGCCAGGAATATACCAATATTATAGCCAGTCTCATTGCTGTGGCTTATGGAAGAAGTATTGGTAACATTTGAAAAGTTAAGGCCTGCTTTAACTCCAATTTGGCCAAAGGACAGTAAGGGATAGGCCACCAAGAGGCATAGGATTATTTTTTTCATATCCTGTTTGATTAGTTGTATATTAAAACATAATAGAATTCATAAAGTTCAGTATACCGACTGATAAAGATTTATTAGGCACCGGGTAATCGGTGATAGAGTTGCTCTCTGAATGTTGCAGGTAATTATTCAAACAGAATAATAATGGAAAAGCCTGAAGCTGTGAACACATTTGGCCCGAATAAATTGACCACCAAAAGCCGGAGTTATTTACTTGTTGTTAAGTCATATATGTTAAGTTTTATAATATCGGATTCTGAAGTGGTCAAATAAGGAAGGATTTTACATCTGATCGTTAATACAAAACCAAAAAAAATAGGATGGTCTTACAAATAAATCCGTCCTAATTTCTTTAGCTTGCATGTAGCTGAAAATTCTTAAATCAAATTTTGCTTAAAATCTTAACATCGGGCATGCCTATTACTCCTCCTTTTTCCATGGCTGCTTTCAATTCAGGATTTGCCATAAAACCATTTATTGCTTCTACGCTTGGAGCTTCGCCAATAATAGTTATCTTATTTGCATTATCAACAGAATGATATACGCCCGTACTTTTGAAACCTGCTTTTGAACGATTTACTTCATCAGCATCAAAAACTTTTCTCCAATCTGAATAGTTTTTGCATTCATGAGAAATAATTACTGTTACCATTTTTTTTGAATTAATATTTTCCTACTCGTATGGCTTTTCGGTTTCGCCCCGTTTTTATAATTGGTTTCTGGTCTCCAGTTTTATAACAATTTGAAATTTAATATGTTCATAGGATATAAAAACCATTGCCCCTTACCAGATTTAGCCGGAATAAATTGACCACCAGAAATCGGAGTTAAATCCTTGTTGTTTAGTTATGTATGTTAAGTGTAATCGATCCGGCCAATTGTGGTCAGGACGCCCAGTTTTTGCACTGGGAATTGGATAGTGGTACATTTTGTTGTGGGACGTACTGGATTCGAACCAGTGACTTCTTACCTGTGAAGCAAGCGCTCTGAACCAACTGAGCTAACGTCCCATATAAAGCAAAGATAAAAAAGCCCCAGGATGAAGGTTATTTGTTATTGAATTAATAATCAAACACTTACACATTAATCTGTGCAGGTGTTTTTGTTTCTTGCCAGATTTAAGCGGAATTTTGGGATTATCCTGTAATATAGTGTGATGGTTGGTGGTAATTAACGCCATTGAAAAGCGAGATGCTTTAACCAACTCTGGCCGAATTAAATTGACCACTAAATGATGGAGTTAAATATTTGTTGTTTCAAAATGAATTTTCGGGTGATCTGAAAGGTCAAAAGAGGTAATTAATCCTGACAATTGTACTTAATGATTTAATTTTCCCTTTGATACCATTCCTTCAGTGAAAATATATCTCCCTTTTTCGACAATACCCACATCCCCATTCAGAGAGTTTAATAGGAATGAAACCGCTCAAAATTGCAATATCACAGCCATTTGATAAATATAGTCTTATGGTTTGTTGTTTCTTTTTATTTTTTCCTGCAAACCATTATGATCTTTATATTTCCGTCAGGGCTTGTACGTGTCAGAAAAAGTTTATTTTCTTTCAGCTCATATGTATAATCCACGTCCATTTTCTTTTCACCCAGCTGGAGATTCATTATCACTTTGTTTTCCATGATTTTCCAAGTCCCTTCTTGTGTAGATACGGTGCCTTCACCTGACAAATTGCCCATCTGTTTGAATTTGCCTTCTTCCATGAAAAAGTAATCCTCGAAAGCCCCATTAGCTTTAAACTGATCCTCAGTCATTTTTTCAGAGTTCTGACCTGATATCTGAGTCATTTCAAATACAGTCCAGGTGCCAATCAGATCATTAACTTGTGCCTTAGAAGCAGAAACAGTTAAAAAGCATAGCAAAATAAAAACTGTTGTTTTCATATTCAACGGATTTTAAGTTCATTTAAAGTTACACCTTGTAAAAGCCAAAGTCAATTTTATTTTAACAAATAATTCTTATTTGGACTATGCCCAGGATGGATCAACAGGGTAAGAGGATGGAAAAGCCAGTTAATCTGGAAAAACCAGTGACCATGCCATAGTTGGCCTTAATAAATTGACTACCAAAATCCGGAGTTAAATGCTTGTTGTTTAGTTAAGTATTCTAAATAGAATCTGACAGGCCAAATGTGGTCAATATTGTAGGTTTTTGCAATGAACATTAATAGTAACGCTATGATCGGATTTTTCACTTTAATCCGATTTGATTGCGATGATTCAGGCTTTTTTCATCGCAGTCAATATTCTTTCCGGTGTCATAGGTAGTTGGTACAACCTTGCACCTGTAGCATCATAGACAGCATTGGCAATAACAGCTCCCATGCAGATAATTGTGGGTTCTCCTCCTCCTTGTGGTGCCTGATCTTTTCTGTCCATTATTACTGTGTCAATTTTCGGGACCCATGAGAAACGGGGTATCTTATAAGTATCAAAGGAATGATTTTTGATATCTCCTCCCTTAAATTGTATTTCTTCGGTGAGAGCATATCCCATTCCCAT
>PLLX01000043.1 GCA_003141415.1 Bacteroidales bacterium | reverse complement strand
CATATCTGGCTCTTTCAGAGCCGCAATTGCAATCTAATTGGTTATTATGTTTCAGTGCTAAATTAAGATTTTTGTGTGTGTCATCTTCTTCCACCGAAAACACCTGATTTCATTATTAAAATATGTAACAACTATAAAATATACTTCTTTATTTCAAGTTTAATATAAAATTAATAATTTGTACATCTCGATAATAACGAGATGTGTATAAAGGGTAGATTCCCCCAAGGGGGAAAAAATTCTCTTCATTCTAGTGGAATTCAACTTAATAACTGAGAATTGTCTCCTCCTTGGGGAGATGTCAGCGTAGCTGACAGAGGGGTTTTCCTCCCAAAGCAGAGTTCCTTTAGGGCAGATGCCGCATTGAGGCAGAGGGGTCTTTCTTAATTAACTTAAACCGTTTTATTATATTTGTGTCTAATCTTTCCTCTATGAAACGTATTCTCGTTACCGGCGGAGCCGGTTTTATCGGATCTCACCTTTGTGAACGATTACTTAATATGGGGCATGAGGTGATCTGCCTCGACAACTATTTCACAGGGTCGAAGATGAATATAATCCATCTTCTCAATAATCCATACTTTGAGATTATAAGGCATGATGTTACAATGCCACTCTTTGTTGAGACAGATGAGATCTATAACCTCGCATGCCCGGCCTCACCGATTCACTACCAGTATAATGGAATCAAGACTATCAAGACCTCGGTGATGGGTGCTATCAATACGCTGGGACTCGCAAAAAGGACAAAATCAAAGATACTGCAGGCCTCAACCAGTGAGGTATATGGTGATCCCGAAGTTCATCCTCAAAATGAATCATATTGGGGAAATGTAAATACACTCGGTCCAAGGGCATGCTATGATGAAGGTAAGAGATGTGCCGAAACACTCTTCATGAACTACCACGATCAGAATAAAGTTCGCATCAAGATTGCCCGGATCTTCAATACCTATGGCCCGAAAATGAATTCCAACGACGGGAGGGTCGTTTCCAACTTCATTGTACAGGCGCTTAAAGGCGAGGATATAACAATCTATGGCGATGGCTCCCATACACGCAGTTTTCAGTATATTGTTGACCTTATTGATGGTCTTATTAAGTTAATGGATACTCCTGACAGCTTTACTGGACCCGTAAATCTTGGAAATCCTGTTGAGATAACTATCAGTTCCCTTGCAGGAATGATAATAAAGATGACCGGATCAAAATCAAAAATCATTTATCTTCCTCTTCCTCAGGACGATCCGAAACAGCGTAAGCCCGATATATCTCTTGCCAAAAGAGAATTAGGCTGGGCCCCGAAAGTTGATGCAGAAACGGGGCTGGAGAAAACTGTTGAGTATTTCAGGACTATATTGAAGAAGTGACTGCGGGACGTAGTGACTACGTCTCTTCTTCAACCTCTCATTACAAAAATCCTTAAAGCGTATGCAATAAGCCATTTTCCTGATATCTTTGAACTATGATAGACCGATCCACCATTGACCGTATTCTTGATGCTGCTCAGATAGTTGATGTGGTGCAGGAGTTTGTTCCCCTGAAGAAGCGGGGTGTAAACTACCTGGGATTGTGTCCTTTCCATAATGAGAAAACTCCGTCATTTACCGTTTCTCCCTCAAAAGAAATTTTCAAATGTTTTGGTTGCGGAAAGGTTGGCAACTCGGTCAATTTTGTCATGGAGCACGAGCATCTTACTTACCCTGAAGCGCTTAAATATCTTGCAAAAAAATATCATATAGAGGTTATAGAAAAAGAGCTTACACAGGAAGAGCTCGAAAAACAGAATGAGAGAGAGAGCCTTCTTGTCGTTTCATCGTATGCAGCACGACAATTCACTGAAAATCTTTTTCATACTGACGAAGGAATATCCATCGGTCTGACTTATTTCAAGGAAAGAGGCTTCAGGCAGGATACCCTGAAGAAATTTGAGGTTGGTTACAGCTTTGAAAAACATGATGCCTTTTCAAAAAAGGCTCTCGAAGATGGATACAAACAGGATTTTCTTGTAAAGACAGGCCTTTCAATAAAGCATGAGGACCGCATCTTCGACAGGTTCAGCAGCAGGGTGATGTTCCCTGTTCATTCGCTCTCAGGACAGGTACTCGGATTCGGCGGAAGGATCCTGAAAACTGACGTTAAGACGGCAAAATATCTGAACTCTCCCGAATCGGAGATCTATCATAAGAGCAGGATCCTTTACGGAATATTCCAGGCACGGAAATCTATTTCACAGGAGGACCGCTGTTATCTTGTTGAAGGCTATACCGATGTGATGTCGCTTCATGAAGCTAATGTTGAAAATGTGGTAGCATCATCCGGAACATCTCTTACCCAGGAGCAGGTAAGACTTATTAAAAGATTCACTCAGAACATTACAATCCTTTATGATGGCGACGCAGCCGGTATAAAGGCTTCCCTCAGAGGTATTGACCTGGTGCTTGAAGAGGGCATGAATGTCAAAATAGTTCTTATTCCCGATAATGAGGACCCCGATTCTTATTCGAAGAAATTAAGTAATGAGGAGTTCCTGAAATTCCTGAAGGAGAACGAAACAGATTTTATACGCTTCAAAACACAGCTTCTCCTTTCTGAGGCTAATAACGACCCGGTCAGAAGAGCCGATCTCATTCGCGATGTCGTGAAATCAATTGCTGTCATACCCGAGGCAATAACCAGAACAGTATATATAAAGGAGTGCAGTACCGTGCTTGAAGTCAGCGAGCCAATTCTTTATCATGAAGTGAATAAGCTAAGACAGCAAAAGAGTTTCCAGGACAGGAATAAATATCCAGGTCCGGAAGATCTTCCTGTTCCTCCTCAGGTAATCGTTAAGTCTGTCAAACGTGAAACAGTAACTTATTATTCTGAAAAAGAGATTATACGGCTCCTTCTGAAGTTCGGCGGTATGGAGTTTGAAAGGACGATAAATAAGGAAGACGGTAAGGAGGAGATGTTAACTGTAGCTGATTACATTGTCAGGGAAATCACATCTGACGATCTTCTATTTGATGACAGAGTATGTTCAAAGATATTTGCCGATTTCCAGTTTCATGTTGAACATGGACTAATTACAGGAGATAAGCAGTTTGTAAAACATGAAGATCCGGAGATATCCAGCCTGTCAGCCGATCTCCTGGCTGACTCACACGAACTGAGCAGGATATGGAAAGATAAGCAGACCTACGTTGAGACTGAGGAGATGAAGCTGAAAGAGATCGTAGGCGATGCCGTCCTTAAATTCAAGAGTGATAAGATAATGATAAAGAGAAAGGAGATCATGATTCTTCTCGAAGAGGCTGTAAAAGCCAATGATACGGAAAAAGTGCTCCAGTTACAAAAAAGATATGCTAATCTAAGTGTGGTGCTGGGGTTAATTTCCAGGAAACTGGGGAACAGGATATTGCTGTAGTTTCATTTCCCTGCTTTTTACCCCCCTTTAGGACTACCCTTTATACACATTTTTTCTATTAAGCTGGAAAGGATATATAATAAAGATAATAATAACATATTCTGGTTTTTCGGTAGGTCTTCTCCCCGAGAATAATTGAGTGATCGTTTTATTTGTTTGTTCAA